>PSRM01000175.1 GCA_003176045.1 Verrucomicrobiota bacterium
GCCTCAACGAACGCCACAGCGCCCGGAATGAGTTGGTTCTCGCGATAAATCACGCCATCCATGTCTATCAGGTAGCCTCGTTTCATGGTTCAGAGTTCAACGGACAGGGTTCAGGGTTCAGGAATCCTTCCTTTGCAGTTCGAATGTCGTTCTATTTAGCACGTGAAAGGCCAATGGCAAGGACCAGATCTGTAACATTTTGGAGACGAGATCAGAATGGACCGATTTACCGAAGTTTTCGCTGTTCTTCTCCGGCCCGCTTGCCCGGGATGGGGCATACACCCACTCTCCCGGGAAACGGAACCAGTGCTCCGATGTAGCCCTGCTGGATAATTTTGCTCAGGCCATTCCGGATAGCGTTTTGGGGACCGCCTCTTTAGAATTCCCCTCAATGCAACAGGCCGGAACCCAGGAGTCGCCTCAGAGTGTCTCTCGCTCTACATTTTCCGGTGTTCCTCCTCCGACCGTGCTTCTGCTTCTGGCTATTTGCGCCGTGATCGGCCTTTGGCTGCGCTGCCAACACCTGGGGCTTCGCCCGATGCACAATGATGAGGCCGTCAACGCGATCAAGTTCCGCGAGTTGTGGGAAAACGGCTCGTGGAAATATGATCCGCAGGAGTATCACGGACCGAGCCTGGCCTACTCCACACTGGTCTTGAGCTGGATCACGCGTGCGCCGGCTTTCGAACAATTTACCGAGCGCAGGTTGCGCGCGGTCGCGCTTGTGTACGGGCTTGGTTTGATCCTCCTCCTGCCGCTGGTTGCAGACGGACTCGGACGGCGCGGCATGGTTTGGGCCGGGCTCCTCACCGCTGTTTCTCCGGCCATGGTTTTCTACAGCGACTATTACATCCACGAGATGCTGCTGGTCTTTTTCACTTTCCTGGCGCTGGGTGCGGCGTGGCGGTATTGGCGCACGCGCAAAATCGGGTGGGCCTTGACAGCAGGACTTGGATTGGGGTTGATGGACGCAACAAAGGAGACTTTTCTCCTTTCACTCTGCGCTGCGGGAATTGCCCTGGTTCTGAATCAGGCCTGGAACCGTTTCCTGGATGCCAGCGCTTTGCCCGTCAAACCGCCCAGGCTCAGCTTGTGGCATCTGGCGGCTGCCGCTGGTGTTTGGGCGGTGATTTGGTTGCTCTTTTATTCATCATTCTGCACCAACTGGGCTGGCCTGGCGGATTCCTTCAAAACGTATCTTCCCTGGTTCAGGCGGGCCGGAGGCGCTTCGCCGCATCTTCATTCGTGGAAATTCTATCTGCATCGGTTGCTGCTCTTTCATCCCGCACCGGGCCCAATTTGGAGCGAGGCTTTGATTTTCGCCCTGGCCATTTTTGGGGCGGCGAGCGGGTTCATTCGCAAAATGCTTGGCCGTGCAAGCGCCAGCTTTGTACGGTTCCTCGCCATTTACAGCTTTGCACTGATGGCTGGTTACAGTCTGCTAGCCTACAAAACTCCGTGGTGCGCCCTTAGCTTTTGGCACGGGATGATTCTGCAGGCGGGCGTCGGCGCTGCCGTGTTGCACCGCAAGGCAGCGTTGGCAACGCTGCTGCCTCCGGTCATATTGGGGATTGCTGCGAAGCGGGTTGTGCGATTTGCGGTGCCGATACTTCTGTTGGCCGGGGCTGCGAATCTCGGATGGCAGGCGGCTTTGGCCACGGGGACTTTTGCCGCCGACCAGCGCAATCCTTATGTGTATGCCCAGACAACGCCCGAGGTGGAGAAGGCGGCCGACGAAATCGAAGCGCTGGCGAACGCCTCGCCAAAGGGCCACGACCTTGCCATTAAGGTGATCGGATGCGATGGCGATTACTGGCCCTTGCCATGGTATCTGCGCCGATTTAAGAACGTCGGTTACTGGGACTCGATGCCTTCAGAGCCTTATGCTGACGTGATGCTGGTGTGCTCCAAACTTCAGGCGGCGCTCGATGAGAAGAAAACGCATCTCATGCGCCACGAATTTGCCCTGCGGCCTAGCGCGATGATGGAGTTCTACGTGGAACTGGAAGTGTGGAAAAGCTTCCTTTCAAAAAATCCGCCTAAACCGGATGCCGACTAACTAAGCGAATTAAGGCAAAGACTCAACAAACAGAGCCGCGACCGTGAGGGAGCGCCCGAGCCGCTACGATTTAACGCGAAGGCGCAAAGAAGCAAAGGCGCAAAGAAACTTTGTCCCGGAGGGACATACGATAATAGCCCAACGCTTCAGCGTTGGGTAGAAGCGCCAGAATCGTAAGAGTCCCGAAGGGACGACCGAAAAAGGTCGAACGTCCCTTCGGGACGTGGGTACACTGGGCGCCTTATCTTTGTCTAAAATGCTTATCGCGGACTTCGATGAACCGGCAACTCATTCCATCGAAATCGAGTGGGAGCACGCTCTCCTTTATTTCCATATTGTCGCCGGTCATGGCGTCAACCGCACTGAGTGGCCCCGAAGCCAATCCGAGCCTTTTCCGATCCAGGTGCACATTTGTCTTAAGCGGCGCTCGTTTCAAATGACTGACAATCAGCAGCGCTTTTCCCCGCGTTGCCCACGCGCTCACTTTTACAGAGGCGTCCTCAGCCTCGCAACCCGAGCCGCTCCAGTAAGGCAGCCATTCGGCTGAAGAAGTTCCGAAACGGTCCATGGCTCGCCACAGCGAAGTGACTTGTACGAGTGTTTCCGTGTAGGGGCGCACTTCCACGCCGTGGACCCAGGCCAGGGCGATGGCCTCTTGCATCGTGAATGGCCGTTTGTCGTAGCAAAGGAATTCGGCGTTCAGGCCATGGGCATATCCCATGAACTCGGTGCGAAAGGCGTGCAAGGGCAGCTCAAATTTGTCTTTAGAAGTGTAGGACTCAAACTGTTCTCCATTCCAATAACTGTCACAGAAAGAGAGGGTCGGCAGAGTAAGATTCGAAGACATGTGAACGTCAAGAATGGCATCGGGCCGATGCCTGTGGACGGCGTCTGCAAGGCGGCGCATCAGGTCGCGCGCTGCGAGAATTGGGTATTCGGAATGAAGCTTGCCTGCGTCGTCTTTCCAACCACAGCCATGGGCCTGATTCTGGCATTGCCAGGCCTCGCTGGTGCCATCGAAGTAAAGGCCATCCAGTTCATAATCGGCGAAGAGCCGGTCAATGCCCTTCACCAGCCAATCCGCCCAGCCGCTCCGGGGACAAGCAGCATCGAAGTTCCTGAAATCAGGCCGGTAACTGGTTGTCCAGGGGATAAGCGGGATTGCCGACCATTCATCGTGATGCCCCTGCAACTCGGGCGCCTGACGAGCCAGCCCGTAACCGACGTAAACCAACAGCTTGATATCGCGTTTGTGACATTCGCTGATCAGTTTGCGCAACCGATCTCCGTAAGGCGTGGCAACTTTGCCGTAGTAGTCGGTCCATCCATCGTGAAACACGACCGTCTTCACGCCACCCTCGCGCAGAGTGTCCAGAGGCATCAGGCCATTTGGATCGGGTTGACAGGCCTCGTAAGTGACGTTATGAAGGATGCGCGCCTTGGCCCGCCAGGCGAAGGAGACTGGTTTGACCGGACTTGCCTGCAGACCGAAGCGAATGGTCAATGGCCTCGAAATCACTTCTTCGTGGTCAAGCAGTTGAACCGTGAACAGCACCACGCTGCCTTTCGTCTCGATTCGGATCGCCTTCGCAGGGTCTTTGAGCATCCAGCCTCGATCCGATTCCGCGCACCAGGCCAGGCCGCGCTCCTCGTCCCCCAGCCAGATGTATGGCATGAAAGGGCCGGACCACTTCCCTCCCGCTTCGGCCAGCCCACCCGAAAAGTTTCCCCACGTGAAGCTCGCGGTATGGAGATATTTCGCTCTGCCGGCTTGCAAGGGGATCTCCAGACGCAGTGAGCTGAGCGTGACCGGCGGCTCTGGAGTCAGAGAAATCTCATACCAGCAAAATCCGTCACATTCGCCGGTCATCCGCACGGAGATAGGAAATCCTGCGCCTCCAGTCCATTGCCAGGAGGCCTTGTCATCGGATTTCTCGACGAGCTTCCCTTTTCCTTGCATCAGTTGCTTCGACTCGTATGCCAGGCGAACGGGTCCGGCCAAAAGCGGCTGGCCGGCGGCGACAATTTGCTCTGGCAGCAATAGCGGGCCCAGTTTTGTAACGCGTCCCAAACAACGAAACTCCGATCCTGAGGCCTTGATCGGTGTGTAGGGTTGCGGGAGAGTTCCGGTGCTCCCTTCCGAACTGTAAGCCAGCCAGAATTGGCTGAGAAATAGTGCCGCCAGGAAGCTGCGCTCGTAATGCATAAAGGAATGTTCCTGATATCGCTGTCTATTCGCAAGCATGGAACCCATGCGATTAAACCTGCCGGTCACCGCCAGCACGCAAAAGCGGTCCCGAAGCCTCGGGACCGCACTCCAAGACCTTCGGTATTTCTGAGCACTCACGAAAGCGCGCCAGCGTCTTGGAGTGCGGCAGTCCTCTGCCGCTTTCTCGTGGGGCACCCGAGACTATTAATGCATCGTTCTGGAGCCCTGAAGAAATATCACTCTTAAACAGCGGCGCAAGCTCACCGGACACTCCTTGAAACCGCGCCGAAGACCTGACGGAGCAAGGCGCTGGTTCTGGAGACCGGGTCTTTGCGAATGCGCGCTTCCTCCTGAGCGATCATTTTGAACAGACCGTCCAGCGCTCGGTCGGTCACATAAGAATCAATATCCAGCGTCTGGTCTTTTAAGAAGAGGTTTTCCAACCTCCCAACGTACTTGTTCTGGCCGGCGGATCCAACCAGGCGCTTGTAGGCAGCCGTAACCCCGGTCTTATCAGTAGCCGCTTTGACGATTGGAAGAAAGCGCTCGTGCAGGTTGGTTTGGGTTGTTCGGCGGAAATACTGGGTTGCAGCATCCTCAGGACCGGTCAGGATGGCGGCGGCATCGCCGATGGACATTTCATGGAGGGCCTGCACAAATACCGAAGTGGCCTGAGGCACAGCCTGTTCGGCGGCATGGTTCATCGAGGCTACAACATCATCGGCCAGTTTGTCCTGCCCGAATGAGCGGAGTGTTTTTTCCACCGTCGCCAACTGCTGGGGCATTGGGATGCGAACCTGGAGATTCGTAAGAAACCCGCCATCGTGACCTAGTTGCGAGATGGCCTCGTGGACGCCTTTGTCGAGAGCTTCCATCAGGCCTTGCGCCATTTGAGACTGCGTTAGACCGCCGGGATTGGAGCGCTCTGGCGCCGCCGTGCCCGGCTGGGACGGATTTTCGATTGCAAATGAGCGATGGAAAAATAGAAAAAGGGAAATAAGCATCCAGAGAAAGACACGCATAAAGTACCTCCTGAATAACGTGCCACGCTTATGCGCCGTCACAAATGGGGTAGATCGGCACTCCGCTTACGCATGTTGGCGCTGAAAAGCCTCAATGCACTTGTGGACGGAATCGAAGAAGCCATCGTGACCAATTTCACGGGCCAGGCCGGTTCGCCTGAGCAGTTCTCGCAAGGGCGGATTGGCGTGCGCGATCTTGAGAACAATTCTCTTCTCGCGCAATTCGCGGCGGAGGTCGCGGAGCGTCTCGACGGCGGTCACGTCAATGTCGGTGATGGCCTGGGCGTCCAGGAGAAACCACTGCACTGGCGCAGACGACGCGCCGATGACGTGCCGCACCCGCTCGGCGAAATAGTTGCAATTGGAAAACAAAAGCGGCGCGTAAAAACGATAAGCAATCAGTCCCGGAACGGTGGGTCCATCGAAAGGACCGCCCGGGTCGTGGAAGCCATGGCCGGGTACCTCGCGCAGAACGGCATCGGGCGGGTGAGAAACGCGATTGATGAGTCCTAGTAGCGACAGCACCACCCCGAACAGAATCCCGAGAATGACCCCCGCCGCAAGCACCGCCAAGGTAGTGAGAGCCGCGCTCACTGCCGCGCGCGGATAGCACCGGTATATGCGCTTGAGGGCATCGAATTCAACCAGGCTAAAGCCGCCGTAGATCAGAATTGCGCCCAGCGCAACCGTTGGCAAGTGGGCCAACAGAGGCGTAAGGAATAAAAGGAAAAGCACCAGCGTGGCCGCGGCGGCCAGACTGACAAGCTGAGTCTTCCCACCAGCGTTGTCATTCACGGTGGTGCGGGCCTGACTGCCGGTAATCGCGAAACCCTGGAACAGGCCTGCGCCCACGTCGGCCAGGCCGAGCGCAGTCAGTTCCTGGGTGGCCGAGACCTCGTAGCCATTCTTCGCAGCGAAGGCGCGGGCCAGGAGAATGCCTTCGGCATATGTGAGCAACGAGATGCCAATCACCGCCGGCAGTAGCGCCGTCAACTCGTGCCAGTCCAAAATCGGCAACGCAAAGCGCGGCAGACCGCTCCGAAATGTTCCTACAACGGTCACTCCGCGGCTTTCCAGCCCCAGCGAAATACAAGCCGCGACGCCAAGAACGCATACGACGAGCGCGGCCGGAAGCTTCGGCGCGAACCTGTGCAAACCAAAAAGCACCGCCAGCAAAACGACGCCCAAAACCAAAGTTGTTTTCTGGGCCTGCGGCAATTTCCCGGCAACTTCAATTACGCGCGGAAAGAAATCGTTATTCCGAAGTGGAACACCCAGAAGACTGCCAAGCTGCGAAGCCACCAGGATCAATGCGGCGCCGCTCATGTAACCAACCAGCACCGGCTTCGAAAGAAAATTGGCCACTGCGCCGATTTTCGCGCGGGCCCCGAGAAACAAAATTACGCCGCTGAGCAGCGCCATGGCTGCAGCGAGAGTGCAAGCGCGAGCCTGATCTCCAGCGGCCAGAGCGCCGATTTGGCTGGCCATTAGCAAAGAAATGGCGATGTCTGGACCCAGGATGAGTTGGCGCGAACTGCCGAAGAAGGGATAAATGAAAAGCGGCACCAGCGCTGCATACAGCCCGTTCTCAGGCGGCAATCCCATTAGCCGTGAGTAGGCAATCACCGAAGGAATCATCACGATGCAGACGGTCACGCCCGCTATCAGGTCTCTGACCAGCCATTGACGGCGATAACCGCTGAAAATGGCCATTCCCGGAACGACGCGCGCGAGCCATGGGGAGTTCATTACCGCGAGCGAATTATGGGCAACGCGTTCATTAACTCAAACTGAAATACCGGCGTTGGTTCCCCGGGAACAAAGTCAGCTTCTGTGCATCTTAAAACAGGTATTATGGCTCTCTCCGGACTTGTGGACGGTAAGCCGTGTGAACACTCGAACACACTGAAAACCAAAGGAAGATAAAATGAAAAAGACCATCAAACATCTCTTGCTCGTTGTAACGCTCCTGGTTGCAACAGCGCCTGAGTTGATCGGTTGCGATGCTCCTGGTGGATTAGCGGCCGGAAGCATCACGGCGACGAGCGCCGTGCTATCCTGGAGTGCGGTGAGCGGGGCCGATCATTATAACGTAGCCTGGCAGAAAGTGAACTCAGGCTTTTGGAACATAGTGTCCAACGTTAAAACGACGTCCGTGAAAATCGGTGGCTACCCAGTCGGGCTTTCCCCCAACACAACCTATCACTTCATGGTGCAGACCGTTTGCTCATCAGGTTTTAGCACGTACAGCGCGGCTGTCTCGTTCAAGACCGCTTCCAAGTGATCAAGAGGTTTGGAAGCCGTGCGAAATGAAACTGGCGGAGAGACTGGGATTCGAACCCAGGGTGGGGTATAAGCCCACTCACGCTCTCCAGGCGTGCGCTTTA
>PSRM01000216.1 GCA_003176045.1 Verrucomicrobiota bacterium
CCCCTCACCCCGGCCCTCTCCCCTTCCGAAGGGGAGAGGGAGAGTCGCCGGCCGGTTGTCCTGCAAAGACACGTTCGGGTCTTCAGCACCTCCCCCCTGACGAAGTCCCGATGGGTCGGCATTACAGTCCGAGGGAGAGCCGTCGGCCGCGCTTGGCGTCCCTTCGCACCTTGCACCGCTTTGGCGGTTGGGGTGTTCTACAGGACTCCTTACTTCCTCACCTACAGGGGCCGAACCTAATGCGCTACGTATTTTAGCCAGCAGGGGCAGTGTGGGCACCACGGCACAGCCGGACTTTGTGCCTGCCAGACAACCGGAAATTTCGTTTGTGAGTTTCTTGAGAGCATCCGCGCCTTCGAGAATGATGTCAATGATGTCCGGAGTGATGGCCAATTCGCCTTTTCGGGCCAGATGGAGGAGCGACTCCAATTCATGCGCCAGGCTCAGAATAGGTTTCAGGTTCAGATATCCCGAGCACCCTTTGAATGTGTGGAACGCGCGAAAGATCGAATTGAGCGTGTCCGCATCGGCTGGATGATGCTCGAGAACCAGCACCCCCTGCTCAATATTATGCAAGTGTTCCTGCGCTTCGGTGACGAAATCCCAGAGCAGTTCTCTGTCCTGCGGCAGATTAAGAAGGAGCGGAGCTTCAGGGGCATCCGTGAATCGCCTCGGAGCGCGGGCATCTTGCCCGCGTGTCTGGAGGCACTCATGCGCGTTCTCAGCGCTCGGCGACGATTCCCACTCGGCCGGCCAGGGCGGCAAAGCACTGCCCTGTTCAATCGAGCAAACGGCTTCCCACCACCAAATTGTCCAGGTTCCAAACTGCTTCGCCGCAGCCTCATCATAGCCGCGAGTCGCGCCAACAATCTCATCCATCCAACGCCGCGCCAGCTTCACAGCAGTAGTCAAGGACGCCGTTGCTTCGTCTGCGGGGAGGAGTTGCTCTATTTCGAGCAGTAAAGCATGAGCGGCTTGCAAGCCCGCGTCCTTGCCCGGTTCGGCGAACACCAATTCCTCGGCGATTTTCTCGGACAGGGTTCTTAACCGATGGAGAATTTCGGCGGTCATGGGGCGTCAAAAATCCTTGAAATCACCTTCCAACGGCAGTTCCGAGCGATCACCGGGAAACTCCATGGCCGTTTCCACGATTGGCATTTTTGTTCCATCACCCTTAACAGCCGCCAAGTCGCGCCCAGACCGAAGGGCAATTTTTGGTGGCGTGGTCCGAGGCTTGGCGCCGCGGTTGACTGCTTTCGGATCACTGCGCCGGTTCTGCTCGATACCGGTCAGATTTTGCAGTTCGCTCAGTGCGGCTCGCAAAGAGCGCGCTTGCGCACTCAATTCCTCGGATGCGCTGGCGCCGTTGGCGGCGCTGGCCGCGTTGGTTTGGGTAACCTTCTCCATATTGGCCACCGCAATGTTGACCTGGCTAATGCCACTGGTTTGCTCCTGAGAGGCGCTGGCGATTTCGCCTACCAACTCATCTACCTTTCGCACGTTTGCCACTATGCCATTGAGGCTCTGGCTGACTCTGGCGCTCATAGCGACGCCCTGGGCAGTCCTGGCGATTGCGGACTCAATTTTGCCGGCGGTTTCCCGGGCCGCCTGAGCACTGCGTTGAGCCAGGTTGCGCACTTCATCGGCAACTACGGCAAATCCCATTCCTGCCTCACCCGCTCGGGCAGCCTCGACGGCGGCATTGAGCGCGAGAATGTTGGTCTGGAAAGCTATTTCATCAATGGTCTTGATGATCTTGGCAATGTCGTCGCTGGAGGCCTTGATCTCGTGCATCGCCTGGCTCATCTGGTTCATGTCGGCCACGCCGGTGTCCGCGGCCAGGCGGGCGGCGTTTGCCAGTTGCTTGGCGTTTTGCGCGTAGTCCGCGTTCTGCCGTGTCATGCTTGAAATTTCTTCCAGCGCGGCGCTGGTCTCCTGCAGGGATGCAGCCTGTTCGCTCGCGCCTGTGGCCAATGACCGGCTGGCCGCCGCGAGGTTGGCAGAGGCGGAAACGATTTTGAGAATCCCGTCACCAAGAGTCTCGGTGACGCGCCCAAGCGTCTTGCTCAATCCGGAAGTGGTAAGAACGCCGAATAACAGCGCGCTCAAAACAATGATCACGCTCAGCCCCATCATGAGCAGAACTGGGATGTTATTGAAGGCAAGGCGGAAAGAGTCGCCGGCGCTGCGCGAACGCAGAGAGATGAAACATGTGGCGGCCAGTGCGACCGCCAGGCACAAAATGACGGCGAATCCTCCGATGACCCGGCGTTTAATGTTGGCTGTTTTCATAAAGGGGGCGTCGCTTGTTTGGACCTGGTTTTCAAGAAGGACTCCTGACGTCGTCCCTTACGAGGTGGCGGTAGTTGCCAGTGTGTCGCCATTGACCACGCGATCAATGTCCACCAGAGCGATGACCCGGCTTTTGACTTTGGCCATGCCGAACAGGTAGGCGGTTTCGAGTTTGCCGCCGAACTCGGGAGTGTCTTCGATGTCCTCACCGCCGATGTTGAGCACCTCATCCACGCCATCCACGATCAGGCCCAGGTGTAAGGTGCCGGTTCCCGCGCGCGTGAATTGGGCTACGATGATGCACGTCCTTTCGGTGACCTCAGCAGTCCCCAGGTTGAACCGGAGGCGCAAGTCAACCACCGGAATGATTTTGCCCCGCAGGTTGATCACACCCCGAATAAAATCGGGCACTTGGGGCAGCGGCGTGATGCGGGTGAAGCGGATGATTTCACGAATCTTCAGCACGGGAATTCCATAGGATTCCCCTCTCAGGGTGAAGCTAAGGTATTTGCCGGCGCGGGCGTCGGCCGGGATGGCAACATCCGTCGTTGTATTTATCATAAAGGCTATGGCTGGCCGCAGGCAGGGGCCCGGACCAACAGTTTTCGTTAAAGGTATATCGGCGCGCCCGAGATGCGGCTTGAGCCAAAAGCTGCGATTTTAAGCCAGAACCACCTTGAAAAAGGGCGCGAACGGTGGGAAATTCCTCCGATGCAAACGCTTAAAGCGGACAACAGACAGCGGGTGCGGCTGCCGGACACCAAACCTGGGCAGGTCTATGTTTATGAATCAAACCCGGACGGCTCGATTACGTTGGTGCCGGTGATCGAAGTCCAGCGCAAGGAACGCTTCCCGCCTGGGAGTCTGCTCAAGTACTTCACGCCAGAGAAAGATGCAGAGGAACTGGCTCTTTTGCGTGGGTGTACTCAAGAGGTTGAGGAGTGAAGTATCCATTCGAGGTTTGGCGTTATAATTTTCCACAAAAGGGAGAACATCCCTGCGTCGTGATTTCCCCTCCTGACCGAGCGGCTGGGGCCAAAGTGATAAATATCCTGTACTGCACCAGCCAACGCCAAAGTCGCGCACCTAAGCCGTTCGAGGTAACGCTCGACCAGGCTGACGGCATGGATTGGGAGACTTTTTGCGATTGCAGCCTGATGTACTCTGTCGAATCGGCATTGCTGTTTGGCAGACGTGGTATGGTTGTCCTGGAGCGGCGCAGGGCCATTAGAACGATGCTGCGCGATGTTTTCCGGCTCTTGGCCACCGACTAAAACCACGGCCGGAGTAACTCCGCTCCGCTTTCCAGGGTTGTCCAATATCTGGACGCCAGGACGACTAAAGAGATTCCTTAAACCTGCCGATAAATATGAAGGCGGAAAGCCGCGTACAGGCGCGCAGCGCCTAAAGCGATATTTATGAAAACACGGTCCATTCACGTTTTGTTGATCGAAGATTCGAAGATGCAACGGCAGTTCGTCGCGAACAGCCTCAAGACCTCCACCCGCGCCACCTTCAAGGTGTCATGCGCCGCCACACTGCACGAAGGCATTCAGGCCATGACCCAATCACCGGCGGACGTAGTTCTGCTGGATCTGATGTTGCCGGACAGCCTCGAGGACAAAACGCTGGCGCGTTTCCAGGAAAAGCATCCCGCGGCTGCCGTCGTTGTCCTGACGAGCACCGATGACGACAGCCTGGGCCAGCGCCTGGTCGAGGCCGGCGCGCAGGATTACCTGGTCAAAAGCGAGGTCAACACGCGAACCCTCATTCGAGCGATCATCTATGCCTTCGAACGGCGCCGCAACGAGGCCGAGCGGCTTCGGCTTTCCAGAGAATTGGACGCTTCCATCGAAAAAATCCATACCCTCCACGGCCTGCTGCCCATCTGCTCTTACTGCAAGAACGTGCGTGAGGACACTGGTTACTGGAGCAAAATCGAGGCGTATATCAGTTCGAACACCGGGGCTGTGTTCACTCACGGCATTTGCCCGCAATGCTTTGAAAAAGTGAAGAAGGAGATCGTGGCTGCGAATTGTAAAGCGGCATGAGGGGCGCCTGCATGAATCTTAGTCGAAAACTTAATCGCAAACTTAGTCGCAAACTTAGTCGAATAGGCGAGCTTCGATTAAGTTTGCGACTAAGTTTGCGATTAAGTTAAAGATTGCAGAAGCTCGCGCTCCTGCTCCTCAACAAACGCGCGGATGGCGAGGATGGCTTGCGAATGGATCTGGCAGATGCGCGATTCAGTAACTCCGAGCGCGGCGGCTATCTCGCGCAGCCGCAGATCCTCGAAATAATAAAGGGCCAGCACTTTCTGTTGCACTTGGGGTAACTGACGAATTCGCCGGGCAATCAAGGCGGCCAAATCTTTTCGAGAGGTGCTCTCTGCAGGATTCTGCTGCGAATCATCCGGGATGTTCCCATGCTGGTCGGTTCCCTCTGCAACCTCCTGGAGAGGCGCATCCAGGCACACGTAAGTTACCGGACGTATTTCCTCCAGCCATCTGCGATACTCAGCCAGGCTAAGCCCGAGCGTGCCTGCCATTTGCTCGTCGCTTGGCGAGTGGCCAAACTTCTGTTCCAGATTCGAAAGCGCATTCTGAACCTTGCGAGACTTGTCGTGTACCGATCGTGGCACCCAATCCAACTTTCGCAGTTCATCCAGGATGGCTCCCCGGATGCGGTAGCAAGCGAACGTTTCGAATGACGCGCCGGCATTGTTATCAAAAGCTCTGATTGCCTGAAGAAGCCCCAACAGGCCGGGGCTGAAAAGATCTTCCGCCGGCACATGGTTTGGCAACGACATGCCAAGCTGAGCGACAATGCTCCGCACCAAAGGAGTGTATTGTCGTACTAGCATGTTCTCAGAATCCAGGTCCTTGTTCTGGTGATATGCTTGCCAGAGAACTCCTGGGGGCGATTGCGCGTTTCGGGCAATCGGCCCGTCAGGTTTGGCCACTACGGAGCAGGAAGTCATTTTCCGGCTCCCTCCTGAGCAAAGCCTTTGCCAATTGTTCTCCCCTGCCCCGGCAAGTCCCGAGGCTTTCCTGATTTTTCAGCCCTTAACCTCGGGTTGCCTGCTCTCTACCCATAGGGTGTCCATTAACTGGACGCCTAAAGTTCCTCACGTCCGCGCCGATATTATAGGCAGAGAGTTTGAGTCTATGTCTGCAAAAAGGCGCTCAAAGCAATTGAACACGGGACCTGAACCGGCACAAGCCACTAAAGGTTCCAGCCCGAAATCAGGGCCGCGGGCATGGCGACGTATGCAATTGAGCCGCCTGTGCAGCCCAGACAGACTCAATGGCACCCAGCAAGCCGCTTCCGACACTCGCCCTGGAAAGGTGGCTCAGGCCAAAGCCAGCTTCGCTGACGATTCGTATCCCTCTCCGCGCGTGATTGATAGAGTGGCGCGAGTGTTGGCGCAAAAATTCGCAGTGGTGCATTGATTCCTCATGGGTATCCTCTGACCCATGAGCGATGTGACGCGACTGCTCGAAGCCGCCGAACGAGGCGAGCCCGATGCTGCTGAACAGTTGCTCAACGTCGTTTATGCCGAACTGCACCGCATGGCCGAACAAAAGCTCTCGGGCGATGCGGGCAATCGCACTTTCCAGCCAACCGCCCTGGTTCATGACGCGTGGCTGCAACTTGTCGGTGACGGCCAACCGGGTTTTGCCAACCGCGCGCACTTTTTCGCCGCCGCGGCGAAGGCGATGCGGCGGATCCTGATTGATCGCGCCCGAGCCAGGCGGGCGGAAAAGCGGGGCGGAGGAGTCGAACATATTGACCTGGATTCGGTGGACGTGGCCGTGAACGCGAACGACACCACGTTGCTGCGGTTGGACGAAGCACTGGCGAAACTCGCAGGCCTGGATCCGTCTGCCGCGGAGGTGGTTCGGCTGCGGTTTTTTGTCGGGCTGAAAAATGATGAAATGGCGGAGGTGCTGAAAATTTCCGAACGGACAGCGCGACGGCATTGGATTTTCGCCCGCGCGTGGCTTTATGACGAACTCCAGGGCGATGGCCGCGGAATTTGATTCAATTGGTTGATGTTCACGTTTGCATCCTTCTTTTCCCAGACCTATCCTCCAAAAGAGGAGTGGGAGAAGAATATCCTCGTCTTTCCTTTCGTCTCTTTGCGTCTTTGCGCCTTTGCGTTAAATTTCTTTCTCTTTTCCCTGGCCGTTTTCGCCCCTTGATTACGCATGAACAGATGAAGGGCGCAACGCCCGAACTGATGGAGTCAACTCAAACGGCCCTGCGCGAAGTGTTCGACGAGGCGGCGGAGATCGCCGACCCCGCGGCCCGTGCGTTGTTTCTGGATTCCGCATGTCGCGGGAATGGTCCTTTGCGCGCGCGCGTAGAGGAGCTGCTTCGCGCGGATTCGCGGGCCACCGATTTTCTGCGCGACCGCCCTGATTCGTTCGAGACCGACCTCTCCCCGGAGAGAATTGGCGAGCGCATCGGGCGTTATCGGCTGCGCGAACTGATCGGGCGGGGCGGATGCGGGGTGGTTTATCTTGCGGAGCAGGAGGAACCGGTGCGGCGCGAGGTCGCGCTGAAGGTGATCAAGCTGGGCATGGATACGCGCTCGGTGGTGGCGCGATTCGAGGCGGAGCGGCAGACGCTGGCGCTGATGGATCATCCGAACATCGCGCGGGTGCTCGACGCCGGGGCCACAGAAAAGGGGCGGCCGTACTTCGTTATGGAGCTGGTTCGAGGGGTGCCGATCACGGATTACTGCGAGCAAAAGGCTTTGTCCTTCCGTCAACGGCTGGAATTGTTCGTCCAAATTTGCCAGGCGGTCCAGCATGCGCATCAAAAGGGAATCATTCACCGCGATCTGAAGCCCTCGAACATTCTGGTGGCGACGCAGGATGGCGTGCCGGTCCCGAAGGTGATCGATTTCGGCATCGCGAAAGTCACGGAGCAGGGGCCAGGGTGCGGAGGGCTGACTAGTTTGAACCAGTTCATCGGCACTCCGGCTTACATGAGTCCCGAGCAGGTCGGCCTGGGCGCTGGTGACGTGGATACACGCAGCGATGTTTACAGTTTGGGTGTCATTCTCTACGAACTGATAGCCGGGCAGCCGCCATTTAATCCGAAAAATCTCTCGCAAGCCGGGCTGGATGAAATGCGCCGCATCATTCGCGAGGTGGATGCGGTCAAACCCAGCACGCGATTAGCTCAAGACCTTGTAGCAGCCGACGTGAGGAGGCTCTATTCAAAATCCGAATGGCGAAATCCGAAGTCCGAAGAAAAGGTCAGAGCCTCCTCACGTCGGCTGCTACATGATGTGCGGGGCGACCTGGATTGGATCGTGATGAAATGTTTGGAGAAAGATCGCGCGCGCCGCTATGAAACAGCCAGTGCCCTGGCCACGGACATTCGACGGCATCTGGAGAACGAGCCGGTCGCCGCGCGTCCACCGAGTCGGTTTTATCGCATTCAGAAAGTTTTCCGAAGGCATCGGACGGCGTTTGCGTCGGCGGGTATCATCGTTTTGGTGCTCATCGCCGCCGTGGTTGTCAGCACCAGGCTGGCGGTGCGGGCGATGCGGGCCGAGAAAGTGCAAACCCAATTGCGCGCGGAAGCGCAACAGCAGGCGGCGGAGACCCGAGAGAGCCTGGTGCGTTTGCGGGTGGATCAAGGCAATCGCCTGGTCGAACAGGGTGATCCATTGTCCGCTCTGCCCCTGTTTGTTGCCGCCCTGCAACTGGAGCACGGCGATCCAGCGCGGGAGGAAAACGAGCGGCTGCGGATCGGGTGGGCCATGCGGAATGCCCCGCGATTAACGCAGGTGATTTTTCATGGGCGGCGCATCAACTCGCTCGCGTTCAGTCCCGACGGGACGAAGATTGCCAGTTGCAGTGACGAGCGGGAGGCCCACATCTGGAGCGCTGAAACGGGCAAGCAGCTTTTGGCTGGCCTGCAATTGCCGAGAAGCCTTCGGTTGGCCCGGTTCAATTCGGACGGCCAACGCCTGGTCGCCATGGATCATGTGGGCACCGCTCGCATTTGGAGTTCAGCGACTGGCGAACCGGTTTCTGCCTTGCTTCGGGTCGCGGACGCTGACCCTTCATTCCTGGATAATGGGCTCACTCCATGCGCCAAATTCAGCCCTGACGGGAAACTCCTCTTAGGGGCGTGGGGATCGAAGACCGCGCATATTTGGAACGCCAGGAATGGGGAGCATGTTCTGGCGCTGCCGCATCCTCAATTGCTTGTGAATGGCGAGTTCAGCCCGGACAGCCGCTACGTTGTCACCTGCTGCCGGGATGAAGTCGCGCGCATTTGGGACGTGACTACTGGAAAGCGCACCGCCACACCTCGCATCCTGTGTAGCGACGCTGTGGGGGACGCGCGCTTCAGTCCCGATGGAACAAGGCTTCTGACAATTTCCGTGCGGAAAAACCTCGAACTTTGGGATTGGCAAACGGGTCACCCCCTCGGGCCGCAAATGAAGCATGAATTTGCGATAACGCAGGCGCTGTTCACTACAAATGGAGATCGCATCATAACCGCCAGTTTAGACGGGATCGTCCGGGTCTGGGACACTGCGAAGGGGCAAGTCATCGCTCGATTGCACCATCCGGCCGCGCCAAACAGCGTCGCGCTGAGTCCTGACAGTAGATGGCTGGCCACAGGGTGTGATGATAGCTACGTGCGCGTGTGGGACATCGCCCACGAACACCTGGCAATGTCTGTGTTGCCGCAGGGTGCCGAAGTCCTGGCGGTGGCTTTCAGTCCTGACGGAAAGCGTGTGGCTGCCGCGGGCGTGGGCGGGCTGCTCCGCCTTTGGGAACTTCGTTCACGGGAAGCACCCGCTGTGACTTTCGCGGAGCCGGATGCCGTGTGGGCGGATTTTAGTCCAGACGGCGCCAAAGTGGCGACTGCCGGCAGACATTTCGACACGGCGGCCCGGGTCTGGGACGCCTCGACCGGCGCGCCGCTGACTCCCTGGCTGCGGCATGAGGACGCACTCCGATTTGCAGAGTTCTCGCCGGATGGCAGCCGCATTTTGACCTACGGAGAAGAGAACCTGGCGCTCATTTGGGATGTAAGGACCGGGCAACAGGCAACCAGCCCCTTGGAGCATCCGAAACGTCTCTTCGATGCCGCCTGGAGCCCGGACGGGCGCCGCGTCCTCACCGCGTGCGCGGATGGGGCCGGTTATTTGTGGGATGCCGCTACAGGAAAGCGGTTATTCACATTGCAGCACAGCAACGAGGTTCGCGCCGTAACTTTCAGTGCCGACGGGAAACTTATGGCTACGGGAAGCCGCGACCGCACGGCCCGCATTTGGGATGTCGCGACCGGCCGGCCAGTTTCCTGGCCTCTGCCGCAAACCGCTCCGGTGCACCGGCTTCGTTTCAGTCCCGATGACTTGCGCCTCGTCACATCCTGCTACCGTGAAGACGTTACGCATTCTGAGGCGGAACTTTGGGATGTAGCCACTGGAAAACTCCTCGGGACGATGCCCAACCGCGACGATCTGATGATGATCGAATTCAGCCACGATGGCCGCCGGATCGCCACCGCCTGCAATGACCGGACGGCGCGCATCTGGGACGGCTTGACCGCGGCGCCCATCACAGCGCCGTTGATCCATGCCAACGAAGTTTATCATGCGGTTTTCAGTCCGGACGACCGCCGCCTGGCCACGCTCACCACGGGCGGGGATGTGCGTTTGTGGAGCGCTGACTCCGGCGAGCCGATCACGGCCCCAATTGGCCACCCGCACGCGCACCAGCACGGACGACTCTGCTTCAGTCACGACGGCCGCCGACTGCTCATTGCCAGCGGGGGGCCTGAAGCGTATCTGCGTGAATTCGTTCCCGAGACGGCTCCCATCGCCGATCTCGCGTTACAGGCGCAGGTCCTTTCCGGAAAAGCTCTCGGCTCCGGCCCCATCGCCAGCCTCGATTCCGCCAGCCTCAGCAATGCCTGGGTGCGACTCTGCTCCTCGCGCGCCAGGAATTGATACTGTGCTCTGCCGTGGGCAAGTCTGGAATTGAACAGAAGGAAACGAAGGAAACAAAGATTCCCGTCTTCTTCGTTCTCTTCGTTTGCTTCTGTTGAATTTCGGATGCCGGCGCTGGGGACCAGCCCGGATTTCAACAAGAGGAAACGGAGGACACAAAGGCGCCTATCCCTCTCCGCACTCTGCAGACTTTGGACTTTGGACTTTGGACTTTGGACCTTGGACTCCTCCGTTCTCTCTATTTCCTCCTGTTGAACTTCAAAAAAATCTTCTTTCCCGTGTCCGTTTTTCCTGTCCGTTTCCGCATGTGCTGTCGGACCAGATCGTCTCGTTCGCAAGACAATATGAGAAACAAATTCATTATGAAAAACCCGACACCCATGAAACCCGGACCCATCGCCCAGGTCCTTACTCTTTGCTTACTCCTTTCAGCCCTTAGCATTCAGCGTTCAGCCCTCGCCCAGGGCACGGCCTTCACATATCAGGGGCGGCTCGATGCCGCGGGCGCGCCGGCCAATGGCAGCTACGACCTGACCTTCGCTTTGTTCGACTCGATCAGCGGAGGCGGGCAAAAGGGGACGACGATCACCAATACTGCCACCGGTGTGAGCAACGGACTGTTTGCGGTGACACTCGATTTCGGAAATCAATTCCCCGGCGCCGCCCGTTGGCTTGAAATTGGCGTGCGGGCAACCGGCGGTGGCGCCTTTGCCACGTTGAGCCCAAGACAGCCGCTGACCTCGACGCCCTATGCCATTCAGGCGGGCAATGCGGCCAGCGCGCTCACCGCGGCCAGCGCGGCTTCCGTGGCTGCGGCAAATATCTCTGGGACACTCTCCACGGCGCAATTGCCGGCGGCGGTGGTGACCAATGGCGCCAGCGGCGTGAATGTTTCCGGCGTTTTCACGGGGAATGGGATCGTGTTGGGCAACGCCGGCGTCGCGCAATTCATTTTGGCCTCCTCGCCTGGCGCGGGACCCGGTGCTTACTCGGTCGCGGCGGCGGATGTGAACGGAGATGGCAAGCTGGATTTGATCTCGGCAAACTATGGCCCCAATACGCTGACGGTGTCCACAAACAACGGGAGCGGAGGTTTCGTCCTGGTCGCTACGCTGAGTACGGGACAAGGACCTTCTTCGGTTGCGGCGGCGGATGTGAACGGTGATGGCAAGCCGGATTTGATCTCGGCAAACTATAGCGACAACACGCTCTCGGTACTGACCAACAATGGGAAAGGCGGCTTTGCTCTCGCCGCTACGCTCGGCGCGGGGCCAGGACCTATTTTCGTCGCGGCAGCGGATGTGAATGGCGATGGCAAGGTGGATTTGATCTCGGCAAACTTTGGCGGCACCACACTGACGGTGCTAACGAACAACGGGAGCGGGGGCTTTGCCCTCGCCGCTACGCTTCCAGTAGGCCTCGCCCCTGCTTGCGTCATAGCGGCGGATGTGAACGGGGATGGCAAGCTGGATTTGATCTCCGCAAACCAGAATGACAACACGCTGACTGTGCTGACGAACAACGGGAGCGGAAGCTTCGCCCTCGCCGCCACGCTCAGCGTCGGCACATTTCCTGATTCGGTCGTGGCGGCGGATGTGAACGGGGATGGCAAGCTGGATTTGATCTCGGCAAACGATATTGACAACACGCTAACGGTGCTGACGAACAACGGGAGTGCAGGCTTCGCCGTCGCCGCTACGCTCAACGTGGGGTCGGGACCTATTTCAGTCTCGGCGGCGGACGTGAACGGGGATGGCAAGGTGGACTTGATCTCGGCAAACAATAATGCCAGCACCCTAACGGTGCTGACGAACAACGGGAGTGGAGGCTTCGCCGTCGCCACTACCCTTGGCGCGGGGCAAGGAACTATTTTTGTGACGGCAGCCGATGTGAACGGGGATGGCAAGGTGGATTTGATCTCGGCGAACTATAATGCCTTCTCGCTGACCGTGTATTTCAACACGACGGTGTTCAGGAGTGATTTCAACGGCACGTTCAGCGGCACATACCGCGGCGATGGCTCCGCGCTGACCAACCTCAGCGCGAGCCAAATTACCAGCGGCACGCTTGCCCTGGCGCAACTGCCGAGCGGTGTGCTCACCAACGGCTCCAGCGGCGTGAACCTGTCCGGCACCTTTAGCGGCAACGGCAATGGTTTGACGAGTCTAAATGCGTCGCAAATCTCCAGTGGCACAATCCCGCTTGCCCAATTGAGCGGCATTACCAGCAGCCAACTGGGCGCGGCCACCTGGCAACAGGCGACCAATCTGAACGGCGGCAACGCCGCGCTGGCCACCAACGTGGTCTCCGGCATCGGCATTACCAACGCGTTCATCACCAACTCCGTGTTTGCTGGCAACGGCGCGGGCTTGACCAATCTGAATGCCTCACAACTTGCCGGTGGCACGGTTCCTTTGGCGCAGTTGAGCGGCATCACCAGCAGTCAATTGGCTGCCGCTACTTGGCAACTAGCGACCAACCTGAACGGCGGCTACGCGGCATTGGCGAGCAACGTCGTGTCGGGAATTGGCATTACCAACGCGTTCATCACCAATTCCATTTTGGCGGGCAACGGCGCTGGCTTAACCAATCTGAATGCGTCACAACTTGCCGGCGGCACAGTTCCTCTGGCGCAGTTGAGCGGCATCACCAGCAGTCAATTGGCCGCCGCCACCTGGCAATTGGCGACTAATCTGAACGGAGGCAACGCCGCGCTGGCCAGCAACGTCGTGTCGGGAATGGGGATCACCAACGCGTTCATCACTAATTCCACTTTCGCGGGCAACGGCGCGGGGCTAACGAATCTGAACGCGTCGCTGCTTGCCAGCGGCACGGTTCCGCTGGCGCAACTGCCTGGCGCGGTGGTGACCAATGGAGCAACGGCGGTGAGCCTGACTGGTACTTTCACCGGCAACGGCACAGGGCTGACCAATCTGAATGCGTCGCTGCTTGCCAGTGGCGCCGTTCCGCTGGCTCGACTCCCGAGTCAGGTTGTGACCAACGGACAAAGCGGCGTGACCCTGTCCGGCACTTTCAGCGGCAGCGGCACGGGGCTGACCGGCGTCGCGTTGTTGGCCGGTGGAAACAGCTTCTCGGGCAATCAAACCATCACGAGCGGCAACCTGATGCTGCCCGCGACCTTGGGCAGCACCTCCGGCGTCATTTACGAAAACGGAGTCCCATTGATTCATGCCATCAACGGAAACAACTTCTGTGCCGGGCCTGACGCGGGCAATTTCACCATGACTGGCGGCCAGAACACGGCCATCGGCATTAGTGCGCTGAGTGGGAACACAAGCGGACTTTTTAATACGGCCATTGGTTCCTCGGCCCTCTTTTCCAGCACGAGCGGCAACTACAACACCGCCGTTGGCGGCAAGGCGTTGGAGAATCACCTGACCGGCGACACCAACATCGCATTGGGTTACAACGCGGGCGGGAATAACTCCCAGGGGAACGATAACATTTACATCGGCAGTCCCGGTTTGTCATCGGAATCGGGGATCATCCGCATCGGCGACGGAGCGAGCCAGACGGATGCCTATCTCACGGGCATCATCCACGGCAACGGTTCCGGCCTCACGAGTATCCTCCACGCCACAACCTCAGCCGCCGCCAGTGGCACCGTCACCGTGGCGACGACCTACCAATCCGAAACGACCTATCTGTCGAGCGCTGCAACCATCGCCTCCATCACCATCGCTCTGCCGACAACCACCGTTGTCGGCCAGGAGTTGCGCATCCACACAAAATCCGCCGTCACGACGCTCAGCGTCACCGGCGGCTCATTTGCCGATGCCGCAGTCACCACCCTCACCGCCGGTCAGACCGTGGCGTACCAGGCCGTGACCACAACCGGAACTTATATCCGTGTGCAATGACAATTCGTCTCTTGAAACTGTTCTTAACCCCTACCTTCGCGCATTGGGACCGTGAACACGATTTCGCAACGACGCGGCCGACAATTCCCCCTCTCCCCTTCGGAAGGGGAGAGGGCCGGGGTGAGGGGTCTTTTCGTGGTCCGTGGTCTGTGGTCTCTCCTCTCAGCTCCCGGGGAGGGGTTTTTGCAGAACGCTTTCCAAATACTCCCAACCGCCCTCTCGAATCAAAACTCCAGCCCAATCCACTTCCAGCTTATGCATAAATTAATTCTAATCCTCACTCTGCTACTCCCCGCGTCGAGCTTCGCTCAGAGCTATTCGATTGATTGGTTCAAAATCGCCGGTGGCGGCGGCGCCAGCACGGGCGCGACGTACCAACTCAGCGGCACTATCGGCCAACTCGATGCCGGCGGACCAATGACCGGCGGGAGCTATGCCCTTACAGGCGGATTCTGGACGCTTATATCGGTCTCGCAAACGGCGGGGTTGCCACTCCTGAGCATCGCCCAAGCGGGCAACAGCGTCATTGTCTCGTGGCCCAACACCGGCGCCTATACGTTGCTGCAAAACTCGAGCATGACGGGAGGAAGCTGGACGACGAACAGCTATCCGATCACCACTGCCAACGGCACCAACAGCATCACCATCATGCCACCAACCGGGAATCTGTTCTTCCGCTTGAGGAGCCCGTAGAAAAAGCCGGAATTGAACAGGAGGAAACTGAGGGAACAGAGATAATAACGTCTCCGTTCTCTCAGTTTGCTCCTGTTGAATTCAGAAAAAATATTTCCTTCCCGTGTCCGTTTTTCCCGGCCTTTTCCGCATGTGCTCTAGAGACCAGACAATGGATTAATTCGGTCTCCGGTTCGCAGGAAGAAATATGAAAACCAAATTCATTCGGTCCGGCTTTGACTCTTGCTTTCGCGTGTTTCGCGTGTTTCGCGGGCTCTCTCCGTTCATCCACGTAGTTCCGTTGCTGGCCGGGATCGGCCTCTTCCATTTTCCACACCTTGCGATGGCGCAACCGGTGGCTGCCACGCTGGCGGCCACCAGCGTCGGCCAAACCAACTCCACGCTCAACGGGACGGTTAATCCGAACAGCGTGGCCACCTCGGCGTATTTCCGTTATGGCCTGACGACAAACTACGGCAGTTACAGCGCTACCAATGCGCTCGCAGCGACCAATGCCACGCTTTCGGTGACCAATATGATCCACGGTTTGAGTGCGGGGACCACCTATCACTTCGAGTTGGTAGCCACCAATAGCCAGGGCTCCAGCGCGGGGAGCGACCTGACTTTCACAACCCCGGGGTCGCCAACGGTAACGACCGCAGCCGCCACCGGCGTCACCTCCTCGATCGCCACCCTCAACGGCACGGTGAACCCGAATTGGGACGCTACTACGGCGTATTTCCAATTTGGTTTAACCACGAATTATGGGAATGTGACCTACTTCACTGGATTGCCGGCGACCAACACGGCGTTGAGTGTGGCGGCCCTGCTTTCCAGCGTCCCTGGGGCGAGTTGGATGCAGACGACGGCGCCCGCCGAAAACTGGAGTTCGATCGCCTCCTCCGCGGGCGGCACGAACCTCGCAGCGGCAGTGGCTGGCGGCGGCATCTACACCTCACCAGACGGTGGGGCTACCTGGACGCAGACGGGCGCAGTTACTACGAATTGGAGTTCGATCGCCTCTTCCGCCGACGGCACACACCTGACCGCGGTGGTGAATGGCGGCGGCATTTTCACGTCCACGAACAGTGGAGGCACCTGGACGCAGAGGAGCGCGCCCATAACGAATTGGGTTTCGATCGCCTCCTCCGCCGACGGGACACATTTGGCGGCGCTGGTCAGTGGCGGCGGCATTTACACCTCGACAAACAGCGGGAGCACCTGGACGCGGACAAGCGCGCCCAGCGGCGGTTGGACCTGCATCGCCTCATCCACTAACGGCACACATCTGGCTGCGACCTACTCAGGCGGCGTTTACACCTCGGGAGACGGCGGAGTTACCTGGACCGCAACGGGCGCGCCCATAGACTCCTGGAGCTGTATAGCCTCTTCGGCCGATGGCACGAAACTGGCCATCACCAGTGGCGACGGGGCAGGAATTTGGACCTCCACGAATAGCGGGGGCGTCTGGGTCCAAACCATTGCGCCTTATACCCGCTGGACTGCAATCGCCTCTTCCGCCGACGGCGCGCGGCTGGCCGCAACGTTGGCGACCGGCATTTATACCTCGACCAACGGCGGGAGCACCTGGACGCAATCCGTCGCTCCTGGAGCGTCGTGGCAGTCCATCGCTTCCTCGGCCGACGGCACACGACTGGCTACGGTGGTGGCGGGCGGCGGCGTTTACACCGCCATGGGACCACCGATTACTTTGGCACCCGGGACGACTTATCACTACCGGGTGGTGGGAGTGAACGGCGTGGGCACCAGGGTGGGCAACGACCTGACCTTCACTACGGGACCGGTCGCGCCGACGGTGACAACCCTCGCCGCCAGCGCCGTTGGAGCCACCAACGCCACGCTCAACGGCACAGTCAATCCAAACGGAGCGTCGAGCTCCGCGTATTATCAATATGGATTGACAACGAGTTACGGCAGTTACAGCGCAACCAATACCGTGATGGCAACTAATGTAAGCCTGTCGGTCCCAATCCCGATCCACGGACTGGCGCCGGACACGGTCTATCATTTCCAGTTGGTGGCGCGTAATACCGTGGGGGTCAGCCTGGGGAGCGACCTCACTTTTACCAACAGCGCGGCGGCGCCAACCGCTACCACGCTTGCCGCCGACGGCATCACGGCGACCGGGGCGAGGCTCAACGGCACGGTCAACCCCAATGGCGCCGGCACGACGGCGTATTTTCGATACGGCTTGACGACCGGCTACGGCAGTTACAGCTCGACCAATAACCTGGCAGCGAACAATGTTGCGCAGCCCGTGTCGAGTATGATCGGCGGCCTCACGCAGGGCACGACTTATCATTTCCAGATGGTGAGCAGCAACAGCCTGGGCGCCGGCCTGGGTAACGACCTGACATTTGCGACCTCGATCCTGCCGGTGGCAACCAGCTTGGCCGCCACCAGCATCACCGCGTCCAATGCCACCCTCAACGGCTCGGTGAACCCGGAGGGGGCGGCCACTTTGGCGTATTTCCAATACGGCCTGACAACAAATTATGGCGATGAAGGCGTGTTCACGCAGTTGCCTGCCAACAACACCACGGCCAGTCTTCCCGGGCTGGTGGTGTCGTCGCTGCGCAGCGTCGCCGGTACGAATTGGGCGCAGACCGGCGCTCCGTACGTCAACTGGAATTCCATGGCCTCGTCCGCCGACGGCATCCGGCTGGCAGCGACCGTACAAGGCGGCGGCATTTACACCTCCACAAACGGCGGCGCTACCTGGACCAACACCAGCGCGCCGGCCGCCAATTGGTATTCCATCGCCTCCTCCGCCGACGGCTCGCGCCTGGCGGCGGCGGCGTATCATAATGGCATCTACACCTCAACGAACGCCGGGGCCACCTGGACACAGACCAGCGCAAACAGCAGTGCCGATTATGTTACGATCGCCTCCTCCGCCGATGGGACGCAACTGGCCGCGGGAGACCTTATCGAGAACATTTACACTTCGACCAACGGCGGTGTCACATGGATCACCGGGCCCAATTATGGCTGGTATTCGATCGCCTCTTCCGCCGATGGCACACATCTCGCCGCGGTGGTAACTCAGGGCCCCATTGTCACCTCGGTGAACGGCGGCGCCACCTGGACGCAAACCAGCGCGACCGGCGCATACTGGTCTTCCATCGCGTCGTCCGCGGATGGGATGAACCTGGCCGCGGTGACCGGCGGCCCGGGTGCTGTTGCCGGCGGCATTTACACCTCCACCGACGGTGGGAGAACCTGGAGCACCAACGGCCCCGCCATACTCTGGCAATCCATCACTTCATCCGCTGACGGCTCGCGGCTGTCCGCGGCGGCGGCCAGCGGCGGCATTTATACTTCCACCAACGGTGGGGTGACGTGGACGCAGGGCAATGCGCCCGCCACCAATTGGCACACCATCGTCTCTTCTGCCGATGGCACGCGCCTGGCTGCGGCAGGAGCCGGCAGCATTTACACTTCGGTTGGTGCCGCAAGTCCATTGACACCTGGAACGATGTGCCACTACCGGGCCGTGGGCGTGAGCGGTGCGGGCGCCGGCTACGGCAACGATCTTACCTTCACTATCCAGGGACCTCCCACGGTCGTCACCCTGGCCGCGACGAGTATCAATCCTACCAACGCCACCCTGAACGGCTCGGTCAATCCGAATGGAGCTACAACCTCCGCCTATTTCCAATATGGCTTAACGACAAGCTACGGCAGTTATAGCGCTACGAATATCCTGGTAGCGACAAATGTGACGCTGTCCGTGTCCAATCTGATCAGCGGTCTGACGCAGAACACGACCTATCACTTCCGGTTGTTCGCCAGCAACAGCACCGGAACCAACGCCGGCGCGGATATGCTTTTCACAACCACTTCAGCCCAGGCGGTAAATTTTGGTCTCAGCGGAGCGGCCAAG
Source organism: Verrucomicrobiota bacterium (assembly GCA_003176045.1). Classification (GTDB taxonomy): domain Bacteria; phylum Verrucomicrobiota; class Verrucomicrobiia; order Limisphaerales; family UBA8199; genus PSRM01. Next base: position 18,743 of record PSRM01000216.1, read on the forward strand.
GCGCCGGGCGGAGCTTTTCAGTTCAGCTTCACCAATCTGAGCGGCCTGGGCTTCACCGTGCTCGCCACCACCAACGTGAGCTTGCCATTGACCAACTGGACCGTGCTGGGCGCACCGACCGAAGCACCGCCCGGCCAATATCAGTTCACCGATTCGCAAGCCACGAACACGCCCGACCGGTACTACCGCGTCCGCTCACCGTAAAAGCAGGACGCAAAGCTATCGCTCACCGGAGGCTTGGTCGGGACGACTTCCACGTCGTCCCCATATTTTCCTAATGTGCCATGGAGCTTGCCTCTAGTGAAAGACCGTGCATTGACTAGACCCAAACCTCACCATAGTCTGAAAGGTATGCAAGTTACCCTTGAGATACCGGATGGGTTGGCGCACAGGTTGGAATCGGAAAGGGACCGATTGGCCGAAATTATCGAGAGTGGTTTGCGCCTGCGGGAATGGGTCGGTGCGTCTGAGTTGGCGGGGGAGGTTATCGGGTTCTTGGCTAAGGGGCCTCGGCCGCAGGAGATCGTTGCGTTTCGGCCATCGCAGACTGCCATTGATCGCTCTCGGGAATTATTGCAGCGGAACAAAGGAAGGCACGTTGACCAGTGCCGAGGAGGCGGAGCTGGATGAGATGGCGCTGTTGGATCAACTGGTGACTTTGATAAAAGCCAAGGCCTGGCAATATGCAGGCACGGGCACGTGAAACTCATTTCCGATGCGCTGCGGTTTGCCACGGAGGAGCGAGCGCACTGGCGATGCGAGTATTGTCTCATTCCCGCGGGCGCAGTGATGTGGCCCCGTGAACCGGATCATATCATCGCCACACAGCACCGGGGAAAAACCGATTTCGCGAACTTCGCTCTGTCCTGCTTTCATTGTAACCGATTAAAGGATCCCAATCTTTCTGACCCCTTCCATGGGAGGGATTAAGATTAAGAGAAAGATTAAGATTAAGAGCTACAACACCACCCGCTGGCCGCTCCGATTTTGTTTGCCTCCGGCCACAACCAGGCGCAGCTTACCGGGGCAGGTCGCTATGAATCAGAAAACTGTGCCTATCAGCAGCGACAGTCGCCCCCAAAAGCTGGCGCTTGGCTCAACCACCTTCAGTTCTTCGCCCGCCCCAGGCTATTCGAGTGATTACTCTAAACTGTACTATTTACGTCCTGGGCGAAGCGGTTCAGTTCAACAGCAGAGTATCGGCCATCTACTCCAACCTTTCACCACATTCCTACGCCCTTGTTGGACAGGGCACGGCGGATACACTGCTTTTTCGTTAGGCTCAGGAACGTCAATTATGCGCACACAAATTCTCTTAAGCTTCCTGCTTGTGGTTGCGGCGCTTGCCGCTGACACGAACGCGTTTCGTGCGTATGAGCGAATAGATTTATTCACGTTCGATATGAAGCCAAAGACCAACGCCGCGGGGAAGGCTGTAGTGTGTCCATGTCCGCTGCTTGGTCCTTCTGGGGCAGCTATCTTTACCAATGGTATTTCGCTCGGACAGATTGTTAAGAAACTGGGGCCAGGATGGATGTCACCAGCGGCAAGGGCCACGACGATACATTGGAGCTTCACGGATGGCCGGGAGGTCACCGTATCCCCACCGTCGCAGTCTTCGGGCGGCAAATGGGAGGCCTCCTTTGTCCTTGGCGCCCGCGATACCCCATCTCAGTGCCATTTTTATTGGACCACCAATTTGACCTACTGCTTCACAAATGCAGCTGCTAGGAAATGAGACACCTACTGCGCTGCAGCGAACTTGGCGGGAGAGTCGCGATTGTAATCATTGCGTCCCGTGCGCCGGGTCGCTGAGCTTAGGTCGTTCGGCGCATTAAGCGTATGGCAGTCGGCATGCTCCAGACCATTGAATATCCAGAGGTCGGCCCGTGGCGTGAAGAACGCTCTCCAAGTCCGGCGTGGACGGACGTAGAGGCATCGGTTCGGCGTTTGGACGGTGACCGCTTTCCTGCCGTTGGGCTGTTCCTTGACGAAGGTGCGGCTTCGGATGCCGTGCCTGATTTCGAGGTGCTGGGTGGTCTGATTGGTTACGTCGTAACCGCTCGACC
>PSRM01000111.1 GCA_003176045.1 Verrucomicrobiota bacterium
GGTGTAGCAGGGAATGTTTTCTTTGGTTTGGCCGCCGAGAATTTTATAGACGGGAAGTTTCTGCGCTTTTGCAACGAGGTCATACAGCGCGAGGTCCACGCCGGCCAGAGCCATGCTGATGACGCCGCCGAGGCCGTACGGCAGCGTGGAACGGTTCATCTGGTCCCAGATTAACTCGATGTTGAACGGGTCCTGGCCGATGAGGAATCGTTTCAGATGCTGGTCAATGATGCTGCAGGCGAAAGCCCCTCCGCCATAATTGGCGCAAAATCCGCTGGCGCCTTGATCGGTGAAAATCTCGACGACGAACGGGTCCTGGCCGCCCCCCATCCAAAGCGAGCGGATACGGGCATACTTTGGATGCACCGACATGGGGTTGGAGATAAGCGTTTGGGCCTGCCAGCCACCGCCCCAGTATTGTGACTCGCCTTGCGCCGCACCTCGAGCGCCGGTATCGCCGGCTTTGACGGTGTAGAGCTTGAGGTCAGTGATTTTCAATGCTGACGATAAAGTCCCAAAAGCGGTGTTGGATGACAATGGACAGAATGACCTACGAAGTGGACTTTTTGACGTCCTGCCTTAAAAGACATACGGTATCAGGCGCGATGTTCTGGCCGCGTACTGCCGATACTCCGGGTAACGAGCAGATACCAGTTTTTCCTCCAAGGGAATCCTGACGAGTGCACTTGCCCATACTGCTCCACCGCATAGCAGAGTTAACCATGAGCAATGCGCAGCCACGGCAGCCGTAGTGAACAAACACACAGCGGCGTAGATGGGGTGCCTGATATATCGGTATGGACCGGTAGTAACCAATCCTCCTTCGGTGGGGTTGGCCGTGACATGAAAACTGCGCCGACCGAACGCCACCCGCGCACAAGTAATGAGCAAGACGGCGAGTATTTGGACCGCGACCCCAAAGGGAAACGAGGAAAGAGCGCCCTTGAGGACGATCAGCCCGATGAGGCCACCGACCATCATCAAATAAGCCAGGAAGGACAGGATTTTCATTGAGGAGCAACGTTTGCTGCGCTGGTGGTGCCTGTAACCAAGTTGATCAGCATGGCGCGAGTTCGTCAAAACCGAATGTGCATGGCGACATGGAGAACCGACCCCGACCCGACCCCGACCCTCGAACGAACATTGCCGCACAGAAATCTGCTTGACACGCCAAACATCTGTGTGGTTGAATGGCAGCAGTTGAAACGGTTGTGGGCTGCGCGTTGCGGCCTGCAGAACTATTCTCGAAGGAATTTCCTCCGAGGATGAAACCCTGAACAGTTATGAACAGATACTTAGCCAAAATTGCTTTTCTCTTGCTAACGTCAGTGTTGCCCGCCGCCGCTCAGGGCCCCAGTTTAAATGTTGTCGGCTACTACAACTTGCCCATTTTTGCCGGAGATAATCTCATTGCCAATCAACTGGATAATCACACGAATACGCTGGACAGCCTATTCAACCCAAACACGGGGACCGTCCCGAATGGCGCGACGTTTCGGCAGTGGGACGCCGTCCAGAACACCTATTCACCGGTTTCGACCTATAGCGCGTCAAGCGGCCTATGGAGTATCGACTACACTCTGCCCTTGCTCGGAGGCGGGCTTTTGCACGCGCCGAGCATGTTCACCAACACCTTCGTTGGCGATGTTGACCAAACCTACTTCGAGGTGGATGGGGCCGGGTTCCTTTATACCAACTATCCGCATTACGCCAGCGGCTACTACCTTCTTTCCTGTCCCATCCCGTTCAGCGGAGCCTCTTTCACGAACGTCGTCGGCAGAGCCCCGCAGAACGGCGAATGGGTAAAAATTCTGGATCCGTCCACCCAAACTTACAGGACCACGACCTTCGACGGCTCCTCTGGAACCTGGAACAACGGCGACCCGAGTCTGGGTATTGGACAGGCGGCCTTTTTCGACCTGGGCCCCGTTGCGGTTCCGGAACCTTCGGCTTTTGTGTTGCTTGGGCTGAGCGCCAGCTCGTACCTCATCCGCCGCCGGCGCAAAGGGCCTTGGAGGGTCGCGAGCTTTCTTCTCGCGCCACGGCTACACGAGCGTAAACTCTGGCGGTAATGTCGTTGGATTGGCCTGTAAGGTCCATTTTTTCGAACGTAACGTTCTGGAAGTGCTATTTTTGGCAAGAAGGCTACAAGCTGCCGCCCGACGGTTTCCTGGAACTCGTGAACCACGAAGAACCAGTTTCGCCGCACCAGGCAGCTTACCTTCGACAGCACAATGCAACCCGAACGAAGTGGCGGTATTGCCGTTTGGAACTTCCACTCGAAAAACACTGGTTGAGGTTGCAGTTTGATCCTCAATGCGAGTCAATAAATCTCTCCTTGGGTGCGCGGTCTGGAAAGTGTATCGAACTGGGTTGGGATGATCAGGCTCACTGGCACCCACATGTCCTGAGATGCGAAGAACTGGACCTCTTCTGCCGGTGCATTGCAGTAAAGGACCCTGGCCTGCCGCACCCCGGCGTTTCACTGCTGCTCTTCTCTCGCTTCGCTCCTGTGACCGATTCGGAAGACTCCCATCGGGCCTTGTCAGTGCTCAGCGAAGCTTGGAAGTCTCTCAAGTTATTCGACGATGAGGAAATTGCCGATTTTCTCAAGATGGTGGATTTCAGGAGCACGGGAGTCGAATGGCAACGCGACCAGCAACTGAATTGGACCCTGCACTTGGATCGGGACCTGCACCCGGGGACCGGACTTTACACGCTTCGTTGTGCGGAGAATCCCGAGTTCCCATTCGAGCAGCTTAGGACTGCTTTGAACGAGGCAGCTCAAATAGCCGGCGCGCAATCGTAGATCCCCTTCCACGTACGCGAGGGGAAAGTGACGCTTGACTTATCCGGCAAATTGCCGTATGTTACCAGCATGAAGACAGCGAGCAGGGAACCCCGGCGCCGGCCCTCCGGCACGGAGCGCCTGGAAGCCCGCGTCCCATCTCATTTGAAGCGGTTGTTTCAACGCGCGGCCAACCTTCAGGGGGTGACTCTCAGCGACTTTCTCATCAACAATTTGCGGAGAGTTGCGCTGGAGACGGTGCATGAGCACGAGCGGCTGCGCCTGAGCCAGCGCGATTCAATCGCTTTCGCCTCGGTGTTGCTCAACCCGCCTGCCCCAAATCGGCGCCTTAAGGAAGCCGCGCGGCGGTACGTGAGGCTCGCCGCGCCCAGGTGAAGTTCGACGCTCAGAGTGCGTACCGGATCGAAGCTCTCTCCGGGCAGGACCGATCCAGCTTCGATTGCGGCATCGAAGAACTGAATCGCTACCTGCGTCAACAAGCTGGTCAAGACAGCAGAAAAGGGGTGGCTGTGCCCTTCCTGCTCGTCCATCGGCAGACGAACGTCATAGCCGGCTTTTACACCCTGAGCAACACGGCCGTTGAGTTGACTGCACTGCCTGAAAGCCTGGCCAAAAAACTGCCCCGGTACCCAATCGTTCCAGCTACTCTTCTGGGCAGGCTCGCTGTGGATGTGCGGCACCGCGGGGTTGGTCTCGGAGAATTCCTGCTCCTGGACGCACTGTCTCGCAGTCTGGCCGCCAGCAGCGAAGTGGCCTCTTTCGCCGTGGTAGTGGATGCCAAAGACCAGTCTGCCCGTGGGTTCTATCTGAAGTTCGGTTTCTTGCCGTTTCCAGAGTCCCCGAACAGACTGTTGCTGCCAATGCAGACCATTTCGGCTATGGCTCTCCAGTAAGAAGGTCCGACGGAATCGCGAGGATCAGCGGGCGATGTCGCGGCGGGAGTAAATGAAGTAAGCAAGGGTGAAGCCGGCAAAGGCGATGGCGGCAAGCACGAAGAGGTTTGAGAGCCGCAAGGACCCGGCACCAATGAGTTCGTAAGGGTCGAAGTAATAAAAGGGCGAGAGGCGGGCGAACCAGTCAATGGGGGGCCAAATGCGGTGGGCCCAGTCGAGTAGCATGGCGCCGAAGATGAGGAGGGCTGTGGTGGCGGCGGCGATGCCGCGTCTGTAGGCGGCGCCGAGGGCGAGGGCGACACCGCTCCAGGAGAGGACCAGCAGAGCGAGGGAGAGGGAGAGTGTGGAGATTTGGCGGGGTGAGGGCCAGGGAGCATCGGGGGGCGCGAAGAGGACAAGGCCGATCCAGGTGCCGGCGAGTATCATGAGGAGCATGAGGATGAGAGCAAGGAGGACCAGGGCGATTGTGCGGGTGATGATCGAGTGGCGCGGAACGGGGCGGGCGAGGATGAGATCGGCAAAGCCCGATTCGATTTCGGAGGCGGGGAGTGTGGCGAGGGTGATGGCCAGGGCGAGGAGCGCAATGATGAAGCCGGTGTCAAAGTAAACGCCGCAGACGATGCCGTTGAAGGTCAGGATGCTGCCGAAGGCGGAGCCAAAGAGTTTGCGCACGATGGGGGGCAGGAGGGCGGCGAGGAGGTCGAATTGCCCGGCGTTGTGCAGGTCGGCGGCAATGCCGACGCGCAGTAGCTGCAAGAAGGCAAGCAGGAAGCCGGTGACTATGAGCAGGAGGCGCACGCGCTTGAGGGAGAGGCGTAAGAGGAGGAAGAGGTGCTTCATAAGGGCTAGTCGCGGTAATATTTGAGCACTACGTCTTCGAGGCGGGCTTCTTCGAGTTCGAGGTCGTGGACCGGCAGGCCCTGGAGGACGGCGAGGAGCGGGCCGAGTGGGCCGGTGACGGCAAGGTGCCAGAGGCGCGGGGTGAATTCAACGAACTGGTGGCCGGGGAGTGTGGGCGGGAGTGCGACGTCGTGGGTGAACAGGACGCGGACGCGGCGGGGAGCGAGGCGGCGGCTTTCCCGCACGGCGGAGAGCAAAACAAGTTCGCCTTTGCGCAGGAGGGCGAGCCGATCGCAGACGCGCTCGACTTCGGAGAGGATATGAGAGGACATAAAGACGGTGGCGCCTGAGCGTTTGACGTCGGCGAGTAAGGAGTAGAAAGCTTCCTGCATGAGAGGATCGAGCCCGTCGGTGGGTTCGTCGAGGATGAGGAGGGGAGGCTGGGATTGGAGCGCCTGAATGAGGCCCAGTTTGCGCTTCATCCCGGCGCTGTATTGGCGGAGCCGGCGGCGGAGGTCGCGTTCGGGTAGTTCGAGGCGGTCGCAGAGCGCTCGGCGGTAAGGGAGGTGGACGGCCTGGCGATTGAGGCCCGCGAGGAAATCGAGGGTTTCGAGGCCGGTGAGGTCAAGGTAAAGGCCCAATTCGCCGGGCAGATAGCCGATTCGGGCGCGGGCATTGAGACCCTGGGCGCGGCAGTCGGAGCCGAAGATGCAGGCGCTGCCGCTGGTCGGCCGAAGCAAGTCGAGCAGGAGTCGGATGGCGGTGGTTTTGCCTGCGCCGTTGAGGCCGAGGAAGCCAAAGATCTCGCCGGGGCACACGTCCAAGGTAAGCTCGCGGAGGGCGGTGAGAGAGCCGTATGTCTTGGTCAGGCCGCGAATCGAAATAGCGGCGACGGCGGGGTCGCTGCCGGCAGAAGGGGTTCGGGCCGGTTCAGACGGGTTTGGCTCCGGAGATTCCTCCGGCGGCGCAAAAGCTGGTTCGTCTGGCGGCAAGGCGCGATGATTGGACAGTGCCGGGGCCGGGGAATCACGGGGACCTTTTGAGTTATGAGTTACAGCGTAAACCCGATAACTAATTCTCCGGTTCCGTCGGAGGCAAGCTTTGCGGCCGCCCTAATATCGTCCAGATGTCCCGGCGCACATCCAGAATGCGCACGATCACAACCCGCATTGGTAGCACACGGTAGCAGATCAACGATTTTTTAACACGCACAGCTCTCAAGTCGGGAAAAATGTCAGACTCAATATGGTGACCGCGACCCGGGTTTTCACCGATAGCAATACGCGCCAGACGGACTTGCTCAGCAATCGCCATCTCCACGCGGCTTCCGAATGGCGCCTAAGATAGCGGCGAATGTTTCGCCAATCCTCTTGAGCCAATTCGGTTAAAGTGACTTTCAATCCTCGAGCGGTTCGGTAAAGAAATCCGGTGGACAATCCAATTCTTTGGCGCCCCTCGCCTCCTTCAACTTTTCCTCCATAGCGGGCGTCGCTCTGAAGGTGCGTCGAGCTTTAGGTGCCGGGATCGCCACGATCGAAAGCCGTCCTTTTCCCTCTCGAATAATGTACTCACCATAGGGAGCTTCGGCCACAAAGTCGTCTGGCAAAACCAGCCGCCTCCTTTTGTCATGTTTGGCAATCGTGACGTGTTGTGCCATAATGGGATTCTCCCATATCAGGCTATTAGCTGTCAAATTGCTTTCGGTATTCACTATTCATTTATGCGGCCGACTGCGCGTGCGCCATTGGCTGGGGGTGAGGTTCAGTTTTTGCTGGAAGAGGCGGGAAAAGTAATGTTCGTCTTCGAAGCCCGTTTGCATGGCGATTTCTTTGATGGAGAATTCGGTTTCGGCGAGAAGATTGCGGGCGCGAACCAGGCGAAGCTCCAGCAGGTACTGGTGCGGCCCCAGGCCGGTGTGCGCGGCAAATGTGCCGCGGAACCAGCGGTAGCTGACGCCCAATTCGCGCGCCAGAAGCTGCATATTCAAGTTGCCGGCATATTCGTTTTGGATGCGCGCAATGGCGGATTCGATGATATTGGAATTTTGGGTTTCCGCCGCCGGCTGAGCTTGCTGGGCGGAGTAGCACAGGCCGAGCAGATTGGCGGTGGCGCCGGCGAGGATTTGCTGGAGCGCGGGACGGTTGGCGCGGATGGCTTGCACCACCCGGCTGAAGGTGGCCATCACGGTGTCTTCGGCGTTGATTTTGAGCACAGGATTTTTTGGAGAAATGAAACGGTGCCGGAGCCATTGCCGGGCGGTTTCGCCATCGAACCCGATCCAGTGTTCGTGCCATCCTGTATCCTGCGCGGGGGCATAACGGTGCCACACACCGGGAAAAAGGAGAAATGCATGCCCCGGTTCGATGGACGCGGAGAATTTCCGTTCCGATTCAAAATTGCCTCGCCCGCTGGAAATGTAAACGAGCGCGAACCCGTCCAGGATGCGGCCACGCTGCCACTCGAAGGCAAAACCTTTCGGGTGACCGCTGGGCGGATAGAGTGTGTGCGGGGCGATGCGGGCTTCACCAGCGGTGGTGATATAGAGCCCCCAATTCTTATCGCGCTTGCTGATCGGGAAATAGCGATAGAATGAGACGTCGCCCGGTTTCATGGCTGTGGGAAATTTGGTTGATCCGTAACGTAAGTCAAGGATGCGGCGTCGCTAGCCCGGACATTTCATACCCCTTTCATTAACACTGGGCTTCAGCCTGGCTTCAGCCTACTCCTTTCGAGATTCCAATTTGCATCGCGTAGCGATGCTCCGAAAGTAGCCGTGGGCTTGAGCCCACGGGAGACGATTGAAAGGGACCTTTCGGGAGTCGCGTAGCGACGCTAGACGTCACACGCGCAAAAGCATTTTCGAGCTGTCGCTACGCGACGCTTCGAGCTTTGGTGCGTTCATCCGTGGGCTGAAGCCCACGGCTACCATCGGGCGGCCACTACGCGGCCATACCAGACGCGGATTTCCGAAAGGCATTGGGCTGAAGCCGCGGTGTTAATGAGAGTTCACAAGCGCCCGCGAAATATCCGGGCGGGCAATTTCTCCACCACAAAGGGCATTTTGTCCATTGTTGGTTTGGGCCGAGAGCGAGATGCTCGTAGCAATAAACCAAACAAGCGCGATGGCTGTCGCGATGCCGCAATCAAACAGTTAATTGGATTAATTAAGTTAATTAAGTTAATTAAGGAAAATGGCTCGGCAAATCCGCTCAAATCCACCCCCCCCATGAAAACCAACGCAACTCCAACGATCACAAACCAAGGGCATGGTCTTCGCACCTGGACCTTGGCGGCAACCTTTTGCCTGCTTATCACAATAACCGGCTCAGTCCGGGGGCAACCTTTCACCAATGTGATTTATCAAGATAACTTCGCCCGGGTGGGACCGTTGGATGGTTCGACTCCCGATACGGTGAACGTCCCCGGCGGCAAGTGGTTTGCCTGCAACGTTCCAGCGAAGAATGCGCAAATTCAAACCGATGGCTCGTCAATTGCCCTGACCAACGTGCCCGGCACCACCAATGGCTACTACCTGAATGGTTTTTTGCCGTTTCAGCCACAGATCGGACATGTTTATTATCTTAGTTGCAACATCAAGCCCGTCTCCGGCGGCGCTCAGTGGATGGCTTTGGGTTTTGCCACGCACGCGTTAACGAATAACTTTTTTGCCACTTACCAATGCGGCTCGGGCTGGGTGCAGATTCGCGGAAACGGCATGACCAATTCAACCTGGGGAGCGCTGACTGGCTCAAGTAATTTTACCAACTCCGTTGGCAACAACTTCCAGACGTTCACGGTGGTGTTGGACACGACGACAACCACCGGAAGTGCTTCACCAGGTAATACATTACCCGTGGGAAACACACAATTAGGATGGCAGATAAGATTTTACACCAATAATGTCCTGGTACCGATCGGCAACTTTACGATCCCCTGGGGCAATTATCCTATTAAGTATGTGGGCATTGGCGCGGATGCCGGACAAGGATATTTCCAACAATTCACATTGACTGATGTCCAGATGCGCGCAGGGTCGCCGACGATTGTCGAGGAACCCGCGAATGTAACGGCGCAGCAAGGCCAGACCGCCACTTTCTGGGTTGGTGTCACCAATGATTATCCCTATGCCGCCTATCAATGGATGACCAACAGCACCGGCGGCCCCACCAATGCGATCCCCGGAGCCACCAATGGCTTTTACACCACTCCAACTCTCGATGCGTCCTACAATGGACTAAACTACAGCGTAGTGATCACCAACACGAGCGGTTCCACGAACAGCGCCCCCGCGGCTTTGACCGTGGTCTCCGGACCGCCCACGGTTTATTGCGTCACGAAAACGCCGAATCTGACGAAACTCGTGGTTTCGTTTTCCAAGGCGGTTGACTCAACCACCGCCTTGAATGCCGCTAATTATACCGTGCAAATCAACGGCGGGCCCAGCGGCGTCTCCGTTCTGTCCGCCAGCTACGGCAGTACCTCCAGCAGCGTCATCCTGACGACTTCGACGCTGAACACAAACACAGGCTATTATCTTAAGGTCCAAAACGTCCAGGATTTGTTCGGCAGCACCATGAGCACCAGCACCAACGGAGTGCTCCCGGCGGGTTTGGTGTTCTATGTGAGGGCGGATTCGGGCGTTGTTTATGATGGTACCGGCACTAACGTGGCTCAATGGCTGGACCAGACCACCAACGCCAACAATGCGGTACAATACTTCGGCGTGCCGTCGGCCGGCCCCAACTACCTCGGTTACCTGGTCAGGCCGACGACCAATACCATCAACAACGGCCGACTGGCATTGGAGTTTCCCAACACGGTCAA
>PSRM01000214.1 GCA_003176045.1 Verrucomicrobiota bacterium
AAACCGATTTGCGGAGTTCGAAGCTTGAACTTTGAACTTTGAACTCTGAACTTTGAACCTTGAACCGGCCTCTGCACTGCCCTTCACCAGCCAACCTCGGCCCTCGACGGACATCGAAAACGTTAAAATGGCCCAAAAGGCCGGTTTGTCCCATGTACCCCCCCACCCCTCCGATTTTGGCCAAAAAGGCCGGTCGCAAATTTGAGAACTTGGTCGAATGGAAGCTCCCCACTTTATCTCAGCCCATTTCCCGCTCGCAAGCAGCCATCGTTCCGGGATAATGGTTGGAGATTAAGATTAAGAGAATGAGTAAGAGTAAGAATGGGATGGCGCCTCTGCCACCCGTTCCCAGGCTCCACGCTCCTCGCGCTCTTCACCCTCCGCAAGCTCATGGCCAGCCCGGCTCGGGCCGCTCCACACGCTCCCCGCTCCTCCCGGCTCTCCTGCTCCTGGCCGCCACGCTCGTGACTTATTGGCCTGCACTCCGCGGGGGCTTTATTTGGGATGACGACGTGATGCTTAACATTTACGTGAAGTCGCCCGGTGGCCTCCGCTACATCTGGTGCAGCACGATTCTACCCGACTTCTTTCCTCTCACCTCCACCTCGCTCTGGCTGGAATGGCGACTGTGGGGGATGAACACGATGGGTTATCACGTCACTAACATTCTCCTTCACGCAGGCAGCGCCATTCTTCTGTGGCGCATCTTGCTGCGCCTGCGTTTGCCGGGCGCCTGGCTGGCAGCCATGGTTTTCGCCATTCATCCAGTGAACGTCGAATCCGTCGCGTGGATTACCGAACGCAAAAATACGCTGGCGATGGTATTCTGCCTGGCGAGCGTGCTTTGGTACTTACGCAGTGCGGAGAGGCGAGTGTCAGGTGTCAAGTGTCAGGTGTCATGTGCCGAAAGGTCGGATGTTCAAGGTTCAAAGTTCGAGGTTCAAAGTTCAAGGTTTTCCGGCGATTACGCTTTGTCGTTGCTCTGCTTTCTTTTGGCTCTCCTCAGCAAAACGGCTGTAGTCCCGTTGCCGTTTGTTCTTCTGCTCTGCGATTTATGGCGGAGCAGAATCCGCAATACCAGAGCCTCCATAACCACCGGGAAAGTGACACCTGACACACCTGACACTCGACACCCGACACTTGCTTCACGTTTCACGTTTTACCTTTCACGTTTCCTCCCTCTCCTCCCTTTCTTCGCCCTCTCCTTCATCCTCGGCCTGGTCACGATTTGGTTTCAGTATCACAGGGCCATAGGACCGGATGTCGTTCAGAAAGGCGGCTTCGGCTCGCGTTTGGCCGCGGCCGGCTGGGCCGTCTGGTTTTACCTGAGCAAGGACCTCTTACCGCTGAATCTCAGTTTCGTGTATCCGAGGTGGGAGGTTAATCCTTACAAGCTCATTTCGTGGTTGCCATTGCTTATACTGCTTATCGGGGGGCTGGTCTTTTTGCGCTCCCGGCGCACGTGGGCTAAGGGCGCACTTTTCGGATTAGGGTGCTTCGTCCTGATGCTTCTGCCCGTGCTCGGCTTCGTGGGTATCTACTTTCAGCGGTTCTCGCTCGTATCGGACCATTGGCAATATTTCGCGATCATTGCTCCGATCGCGCTGATTGTTTGCGGGCTTAGTTCAAAGTTCAACTCCGATAAATCGCGAGCAGGAGTTCAGGGTTCAGGGTTCAGGGTTCGGGAGGAAGTCCAAGGTCCAAAGTCCAAAGTCCAAAGTGAGGGGCCGGAGGACGCGCGTCGAGGGGGGAGGGAGGAACACGCAACACGCAACACGCAGCACGTTTCACGTTTCACGTTTCACACACTAGCCTGCCTGGGGCTCATCCTCCTTGGCCTCCAAAGCCGCCGCCAGTGTTCCGTTTACCACAGCGAACAAGCCATGTGGGAGGACACTTTGAAGAAAAATCCCGCCTGCTGGCTGGCGCACAACAATCTCGGCCTGTCCATCGCTCAAAAGGCGTTTGCGCTCTCTGGCCAATCCAGGAAAGAAAGCCTGGGCCAGGCCATGGAGCATTACCGGACTTCGCTGAAGATAGAGCCGGATAACATCGAGGCGCGGCTCAACATGGGTTCCGCTTGGATCGCCCTCGGAGGACTGGAGGATGCAAAAGCAGAGTTCGAAGCTGCGCAAAGCTGCAACCCGGAAAACGGACTGGGCTACTACAACCTGGGCCTGCTGTTCGAACAGTTGGGTAAAATTCCACAAGCCGAAGCGCAGTATCGGAAACTCGTATCCGTCTGGCCCAGCTACGCGGCCGGCCACGACCGCCTGGGAGCGATGCTCGAGGCACGAGGAAAGCAGGCTGAAGGTGAAGCCGAATTCGCTCAAGCGGTGCGGCTTCAGCCGGGAATGGTTCGGGCCCTGAACCATCTCGGGCTCTCACTCCAGATCCGAGGCAAGACCACCGAGGCGATTTCATTGTTTCGGCAGGCGGTGGAATTCGAACCTGACTTTGCGGAAGCACATCGAAACCTGGCGGTTACTCTCGCCCGCCAATGGCGCTGGAATGAAGCAGCCGCAGAATTCAGCGAAGCCGTGCGACTGGATCCCAATGACCCGGTCGCGCATTATGAGTGGGGGAACTTGGTGCTGACGGCAAACCAGATGAAGACGGGCGGGGACACGGGCAATCTTGTAGGGGACGACGTAAGGAGTCCCTCTTCGGCAAGGGCTGCTCCAAAGGGACTCCTTACGTCGTCCCCTACAGCACCTGGCCCTGGTGGCTCGCGCTCCCCCATCCCGCCCATCGGGACGGCTCTGAATCAAGCAGCCGGGCATTTCGAAGCGGCACTGAAATTCCGTCCGGATTATCCGGAGGCTCACTACCAATTAGCCACGGTTTTGGAAAGGCGCGGACAAATCGGCCAGGCCATAGCTCACTTTCGGGAGGCGATCCGGCTGCGGCCGGACTGGATCGAAGCCCTCAACAACCTGGCCTGGGTGTTGGCCACCTCTCCGGAATCAGCGCTGCGCAACGGGCCCGAAGCTGTTCGCCTCTCTGCTCGGGCGGTGGAACTGACCCACACAAACAGCGCAGGTCATTTGGATACCCTCGCCACGGCCTATGCCGAGTCAGGCGAATTTCCGCGAGCGATCGAGGTGGCCCGGAAAGCCGCCAGCATGGCGGAGAACTCCAAGGAAGCGCAGATGGCGAACGAAATCCGTGAGCGGATTACTCTGTACGAAGCGGGCAAGCCGTTCCGGGCACGGTAGCCGAATTACCAGCTAAGCGCAGGCGCAAGGACAAGACAGGAAAATTGAAGACAGAAAAATGAAGACGAAGACGTGGCAGCAAAATTCCGAGGCAGGAAGATGAAGCCTTGTTCATATTTCCCTGCCTTATTTCCTTGTTAAATTTTCCTGTCTTCAATTTTCCTGTCCTCCTCAGCGCCTTGGACTCGAATCCGTCCTGTACGGACGACGCGTTCGGGATTATTACGGAATGGAAATAAGCTTAAAAAAGGGCTTGACAGTCTCCCAACTTTTCTGGCATTATCCTGCCCAGCAAGCATGAATCTTGTGGAATGCCCCCCACATGCCCGCCAGCGTGAGCCAATCTCTTCGGGTCTGCGCCCGGACAACGCGCATCACTTCCTCGGGTAAACGGACACACAACTATTCCCCTAAACTCCAAGCTGTGAACTTCACCACTCCTAACACCTATGCCCAGCCCTCGCGCCCATCGGCTCTTGCCGGCGTTTCGAAGGCGCGGACGATTCGAGGATGCATCACAATGTTGTTCCTGGCTGCGAGCTTTGCCGCCCAGGCAGCCGTGACCTGGTGGGATCCGGAAGGCAATTGGGGCACATATAGAACTTATACTGGCGCCACTTCGTTCACGGGCAGTTGGGAATCGTCCAAATGGGCCACCAACGACAAAGGCCAAACCACTACGGTAGCCTGGATCGAGAATACCGCCGCGGGATTCGCTGTAGGAGCCGGGGCAACTAACTCGGGAAATAGTGCTACGACGGTTACATTCACAATCACCGCAAATTCAAATCACACCCTTGCGGGCGTTTTCGATGGCGCGCTCAGCCCGAACTCGGCCACCGTGACCATCAGCGGCACAGGTCAATTGACACTGCCCGCGGGGCAGGACGCCTTCGATCTAGCTAATTCCAGCGACAGCTCTTTGGGTTACGTGACGATTAACAACGTGCTGACCGGTTCAGGCCAAATCACAGCCGAGGGCAACAGCCAGCTTTTCCTCAATGGCAACAATACCTTTAGCGGTGGAATCACATTAGGCTATTCGGGTGCGACCTGGACCGGCATTGTCAATTTCAATCAGGCCAATTCCTTCGGCACGGGCGGCATCTGGGTCAGCAACACCAGCAACCTGATCTCTGCCCTGGTCGCCGAGGGTTCTTCGGCCTTTACCATTCCCAATGCGATTGATTTTTCGCAGTCCAATACGAATCCACCGCTGAATATTGTTGGGAACACGGCCGGAATCACTTTTAGCGGCAACGTCACATTGGGAAGCAAAGCCGTGAAGATCGGGTCCGGTGTCGCAGGTAACCTCGTGATTCTTTCCGGCCAAATTAGCGGTAGCGGCAGCCTCACAAAATTCAATCCCGCCGAACTGCAATTAAGCGGGGTTAACACCTACACGGGAGCCACCACCAATAGCGCCTTTGGCGGTGTCGGGACGCTGACGATTAACGGTTCGGGTTCGCTGGGCAGCGGCACTTACGCGGGCACCATCGCGAACAATGCCGGCGGCACCTTCAATTGGAGCAGCTCGGCTTCACAGAACTTCTCGGGAGCCATCTGGGGTAACACCGGCACTTTCAACGTGAATGGTCCCGGCACACTGACACTTAGTGGCGGTGCGGATAACAACGCACTTGGCGCGACCATCAACAATGGCGGCGTTCTCGTTCTGGCCAAGAGCAGCGGGTCGAGCGTGCATGCGCTGGGCGCTACGACAACGGTCAACAGCGGCGGCACGCTTCGCCTGGGCGGCACGGGCGGCGACCAGATTTTCAGCGGCGTGAACGTCACGGTGAACAGCGGCGGCGTTTTTGACGCGAACGGCGTTAGCGAAGGCATGACCAGTTTGACCCTTAATGGCAGCGGCAGTGGCGGCACCGGTGCGCTGATCAACAACTCCGGCACTGCTTCAACCATCACTGAAACGGCCGCCAACGGGTTTCCGCTCGGTTCCGCTACCTCGGTGGGCGGCAGCGGGACTTTGACTATGGCAGGTGTAATCAGCGGCGCACAGGCTCTTACCAAGGTCGGCACTGGCACCGTGATTCTGACCAGCACGGAGACTTACAGCGGCGGCACTACGATTAGCGGGGGCACCTTGCAGATTGGCAACGGCGGCAGCGGTGGTTCGCTTACCGGCGATGTGGTGGATAACGGGAACCTCTCTTTCAACCGCACCGGCTCCAGCTATGGCGGCAATATCAGCGGAAACGGCACAGTAACGCAGGCCGGCACTACCTCCGCCACCCTGACGCTTTCAGGCAACAACAGCTATAGCGGCATTACGTTCATCAACGCTGGCGCGATCGCGGTTGGCTCAGCCACCGCGCTGGGCACAACGGCCGGCGACACTGAGGTGGCGAGCGGCGGAACTCTCGAATTCAGTGGCGTCAACCTGACCATCAGCGAGCCCCTGCAGATCGCGGGCGCGGGCTCCTCCAGCTACAATGGGGTGATTGATGCTCGCAGCAGTGCAACTGTCGTGTGCAGCGGGCCTGTGACGGTGAATGCGGATTCAACGCTGGCAGTTGCCACGGGCTCGACTCTTAGCTTCAACAATGCCAGCGCTTTCACAGCCAGCAGCAGCGCCAACCTCACCGTCCAGGGCGCTGGAAGTGGAACGATCGCCGGCGCTATCAGCCTCGGTTCGGGCGGTTTAACTAAACTCCAGTCCGGCACCTGGACCATCGCCGGGGCCAGTTCTTATTCCGGAAGCACGACCATCAGCGCCGGCACGCTCGCCATCGGAAATGGAGGAACCGCGGGAACACTGGGTAGCGGAGCGGTTTCTGATAATGCGGCGTTGACCTTTAACCGCTCCGACTCTCTTGCCGTGCCCAATGCAATTAGCGGCACCGGCAGCCTCTCCCAATTGGGCGGCGGCACAGTGACTCTTTCCGGGCCGAACGGCTACGGAGGTGGCACGACCATCAGCAGCGGCACGTTGGCGGCGGGAGCGGTGAACACGCTTCCGGCCGGAGGCGCCGTGAACGTGAGCGGGGGCAATCTGGATATTGATGGGAACAATCAGTCGGTAGGCGCCGTTACGCTGGCTACAGGCTCCATCCTCGGCACCAGTGGCATCCTGAGCGCCTCATCCGTTTCTTTGCAGGCAGGAGTTGTGAGCGCCATTTTGGATGGCTCCGCCACCGTGTCGAAAAACACCGCCGGGTTCGTGACGATGACGCGCGCCAACACTTATACCGGGGACACGACCATCAGCGGCGGGACACTTATCTTGAGCGGAGCCGCCTCGATTAACAATTCTCCACACATTACTGTGACCAATGGCGCAACCTTCGACGTCTATTCGGCCAATGGCAATTCCTACAGTCTTGCAACCGGGCAGACGCTGCAAGGCAACGGCGCAGTCAACGGAACGGTGGTTGTCGCGAGTGGAGCAACCGTGGCGCCCGGTACTGGCACCAACACGCTTTATTTCACGAATGCGCCGGTGCTGCAAGGCACGACGGCGATGGTGGTCAACAAGACCGGTTCGGCACTTACAAATGATGTTCTGAACCTCCCCAGCGATACATTCACAAATGGCGGGACGCTGACCGTGAACCTGACGGCCACCAGCGACCCGATGGCCGGGGGCGAGACTTTTTACCTCTTTAAAGCGTCAGCCTACAGCGGCTCATTCTCGGGCAGCAATATGCCCGCTTTGGGTCCCGGCTTAAACTGGTGGCTTGGCCGGCTGAACGTGGATGGCAGCATCAATGTAAATCACGCTCCAGCGGCCCAGGACAAAGGCTACTCGCGCGCGGCGGGAACGAGCATCAAGATCGCAAAAGCCGATCTTCTGGTCGGCGCGAGCGATCCGGACCCAGGTGACTCGGTCAGCTACGATGCCGTCGCGGGTACCGGAAGCCAGGGCGCGACGGTGACTGAAAACGCCACTTACATTTTCTATCAGCCAGCCAACAACAACGCCGATACGATCCAATACCGCCTCAAAGATACGCGCGGTGGGACAGTGACGAAGAATATTGCGATCGCCGTGGTGAATCCTGGCGGCTTGGCGCAGTCCATCGCCTGGGCTGCGGGGGGTGTGAGCGTGACCTTCGCAGGAATTCCGGGTCAGGCTTACGATGTGCAACGGGCAGACGATGCCGATTTCACGGTCAATGTGACCACTTTGACCACGACCAATGCCCCTGCGCCCGGCATTTTCACCATAAACGATCCCAGCCCGCCGAGTCCAACCGGGTTTTACAGGACCAAACAGAATTAGGAAATGCGGATTAAGCTTTAGAGAAAGATTAAGATGAAGATGAAACCTAGCAAACTCGTCACCCTGGCGCTTCTGACCGCGGCTCTCAGCTCGCGCGCGGCTCTTTACACGTTCACTTTCAATGGCCCGTTCGCCAACTCGGGCAATGTTCCCGACGGCAACCTGAGCGGCTGGGCCGATCCCCAGAACCTGGGCGGCATGTACCAGCAGATCACCGCGCTCCAGGTTAAATTGAACATCACGGGCGGCTATAACGGCGACCTGTATGCCTACATCAGCCACGATAACGTGTTGATCCCGCTGTTGAATCGAGTGGGTGTAGGTTCGGGCAATGCGTTCGGCTCTTCGGATTCGGGATTCAACGTCACCTTCACCGCCTCCGGTACGGATATTCACAATGCCTCTGCCGGTGGCGGCCAACTCACGGGCACTTATGCGGCCGATGGGAGGACCATCAGTCCATTATCGCCCGCCGCCGCTTTCGACACAGCGAGCCGGGTCGCTTTGAGCGCCTATAACAATCTGGATCCGAACGGACTCTGGTATCTGTTCATTTCAGATGTTTCCGCTGGTGGCGGTTTGAGCCATGTGAACAGTTGGGAATTGGACATTGCGGCGGTGCCCGAACCGGTGGGCATCGCGATGGGCATCTTCGCCGCGCTGGTGGTTTTTGGGAGTGTTTATCGCAAACTCATGAGCTGCGCCAAACCCGCCCAGGCCAGAATCGCGAAGCGCTGATTTCTACCTGGTCTAGTCCCGTTAGGGACGACAGACAATAGCCCAGCGATTCATCGCTGGGTTTTGCACCCAAGAGGGCATTAGCCCCGTAGGGGCGGCAGAACTTCCCGATTCGACATCCGTTCCGAGCCTAAATTAGCAGAGCACGCTTCGCTATATCCCAAAGCGAAAGCGCGGGAATACCGCTCACTCCAAACGCGGCGCGACTACTCGCGACCGTCCTGCCGCGCCAAGCGTCTTGGAGTGCGCCAGTCCTCTGGCGCTTTGGATATTTTGGGAGAAAGAGCCAAAGCGGCAGAGGACTGCCGCACTCCAAAAGCTTCGCGATTCGAGCGCCCATCCTGCTGCACAAAGTCTCGCACTGCGGCAGAGTGCGGCGCATTCCGCCGCAATCGATAAAACTCAACGCGCCAGGGCTCGCACCACTCCATCCTTGGCTAATTCTGCGACTACCCTGCTCACATCCCTTCTCAGGCAGAACGGGACATCTTCCCGCAAATCAGGCAAGCTGAGAAGGCGTCTGCCGTTGCGCGACTGCGCAATTGCGCCAGGCAGGTCATCGCGTTCACTCTGGTAGATCTTCCACGCAATCAACGCCGAATCCGCTACTTCGGGACCGCTCCAAACAGAGCCGTCCCGCTGAGCGGGATGAGGGAGCGCCCGTTGCGCGGTTACAACAGACGAGCCCACAAGCGCATCACAGAACGCCCCTGCCGCCAGCGTATCCTCGTAGGCAGTCCGTTCAAAGGTCCCGCTGCAGACCAACAGAAGGTCGAAAGAGTTCGAGTTCGGGGACGAGGACGAGGACGAGGACGACGCCACACCCGGTGCTTTTAACACGGACTCCACATAATTAACTGTTGCCTCGAGATTCAAAAACGAAGCCACCAAAACCGCTCTCGCCTTCGCACAGGCCTTCAAAGCTCTGGTGCCGTTGGTGGTGGTCATGACAATGGTCTTCCCACGCACTCGCTCGGCCGCGAACTCGCGCGGAGAATTGCCGAGATCAAATTCTACTCCGCCAGTCATGCTTGCGGGGATCCGCAGACCATCCCGTTCCCCGGCCAGAAGCGCTTCCGGATGCTGCCGCTTGGCTTTCAACGCCTCAGGAATTTCCTCCACCGGCAGAACGCCGGAAGCCCCGTTGCCGAGCGCAGTGACAATGCTGCTGGTCGCGCGGAGAACGTCGAACACCACGCAAACCGTGTTGCTCAAATCGCGCGTTCGCAGCGCCGCGAAGTCAGCGGGGGTGAAGAGAACCTCGATCATGGGAGGGGCGAGACGAGGGAAATGGAGCCCGAGGGCGCGTGCTGGTGAGAGCTTTCGTCAGACCGGTCGGACCGGTCTGACTATCAACCTTGAACTTTGAACCTTGAACTTTGAACCCTGAACCCTGAACCCTGAACCCTGACCGCCGACGGTCGCCTCTCGTCTTGACCCTCACATAATGGAACAGGTACTGTTGCGCGTACCCGGCGTTTGGGCCGAAATAGGATGAGGTAAACTCCAGCAGCTTTTTCGGCGTGACGCGCCGCCGCGGAAAATAAAGCTCGCGCAAGGCTTTCATCACCCAGACATCCATTGGGAACGCTGTAGGAAAACCGTATGCAAACAGGAGCACGCAATCGGCGATCTTGCGGCCCACGCCGGCCAACTCCATGAGTTTTTCGCGGGCGGAGCCGAGCGGCAGCTCGTTGAGGCAGTCCAAGTCGAGTTGACCACCGGCGGCCGCTCGCGCTGCTGCCAGAAGGTGTGGTGCGCGGAAGCCCATTTTGCAGGCGCGGAGTTCGGCTTCCGAAGCCGAGGCCAGCTTTTGCGCCGTTGGAAACGAGCGATCAGGATCGGAGCCCGGCGGCACCGCAACCGGTTCACCGTAAAGTTCGCACAAGCGCGAAATGATCTGCCGGATTTGGACAATTTGTTTCGTGGAGGACAGAATGAATGAAGCCAGACATTCCCAGGGATCCTGGCGCAGCAGGCGCAGGCCGTGACAAGCGGTGACGGCAGATCGCATGGAATCGTCTGCCGGAAATGTGGCAAGGACATCCGCGAGATTTAAATCAAGCTGAAGATAGTGCTGGAGCCAGGCCCAGTCAGAGACAGGAACTGCTGTTTCTGCAGCGATGGAGCCGGGTTGGGAGCGGAGGCGGACCCATCGATTGCCGATCACACCAGTCCAGCACTGGCCCTGTTCACGCCATCGAAAAGCCTGGCCAGAGGTCAAGGTGGCAGCGAGGTCGTAGTTTTGAACTTCGAATCTCAGATAAGACTTAAATTAGAGCCTCGTCACCTCGGCTGCTACAGATTTTCTAATCGCGAAGCTTTTGAAGTGCGCCGGTCTGCTGGCGCTTAGGATGATTAGGGAGAAAAATCCAAAGCGGCGGAATGCGCCGCACTCCAAACGCTTCGCGACTCCTAACGCGTATAACCTCGCGAAGCGTTTGGAGTGCGCGGTATTCCCGCGCTTTCGTTTGCCCGCCAAACCGACACGTCCCGTTTCGGCGCTCGGAAATGGCAAGGACCTTCTCAATACGTCACCACCGAGCGGACCGGATAACCGGCCAGCTTCTTTCGGCCCCCCAGGAATTCCAGCTCTATGAGGAAAGAGATCTGCAGGATCTGAGCGCCGAGCTTTTTGACGAGGACAGCGGCAGCGGCGGCCGTGCCGCCGGTAGCCAGCAAATCGTCAATGAGCAGCACGCGGCTGCCTGCTTTGAGCGCATCTATATGGACAGCGACAGTCGCGGTGCCGTATTCCAGCTCGTATTCCTGTTCGTGCGTCTGATATGGCAGTTTGCCCTTCTTTCGGATCGGCACGAACCCAGCCTGAAGTTTTACCGCGGCAGCGGCGGCAAAAATGAAGCCGCGCGCGTCTATCCCGACGACCGCATCCACCATTCCTGGCTCGAAACCTTCGGTGAGCAGATCAATCGCGCCTGAAAAGAGCCGCGCGTCCGCGAGCACGGGGGTTATGTCCTTAAACTGAATGCCAGCTTTTGGAAAATCCGGGATATTGCGTATGGCTCGCTCGATCTCGGAAGGCGGAACGGCTGTTTGGATCATATTCTGGAATTAACCACGAGTAGACACGAATAAACACGAAT
The DNA here is from genome assembly GCA_003176045.1 of Verrucomicrobiota bacterium. GTDB lineage: Bacteria > Verrucomicrobiota > Verrucomicrobiia > Limisphaerales > UBA8199 > PSRM01. The sequence goes on from PSRM01000214.1 coordinate 11,304, forward strand.
CAGAAGAAAAACCGCTAAGGCGCCACATGCTTTGAGGAGGAGCCCAGAACCGAGGCGGCCCTGCTAAAGGCAGCGGCGACTGGCACGGGGGTGTCGAAAATTGTTTGGAAAGAGTTCGGCGGCTTGATGAGGGACCGCTAGAGCGTTTCAGGCACCACGTTTCACGTTTCACGCATCACGTTTCACGCATCACGTCTTGGTCATTTCCATCTTCTCGATCATCTTGCGCAGCTTGCGCAGGGCGATGTTCTGGATTTGGCGGACACGCTCGCGGGTGACGCCGAATTTCTGGCCGACTTCTTCCAGCGTCTTCTGGGGGCCGCCGTCCAGTCCAAACCGGGCGCGCAGAATGGTTGCCTCGCGGACATCGAGGGTTTTGACCATTTCCTGGAGCATGCGAGTGACGGTCTTCTCCTCGAGTTGCTCGTAGGGAGTATCTGCGCTTTCATCCTCAACGACTTCGGCAAAGTTGTTCGAGTCCTCATCGCCGATCGGGGCATCAAGGGAGGCAGGCCGGATGGCGGCCATACGCATCTGGGCTACCCGGGCTGCCGTGATGCCGAGTTCCTCGCCCAATTCCTCGTCCGTGGGCTCGCGGCCAAGGTCTTCCTGAAGACGCATGGCGGTGCGACGCATCTTGGAGATTTTGTCCACCAGATGGACCGGCAGGCGAATGGTCTTGGATTGGTTTGCCAGGGCGCGTTTGATGGATTGCTTGATCCACCAGGAACCATAGGTGGAGAGCTTGCCGCCTTTGGCGGGGTCGAAACGCTCAACGGCCTTCATGAGGCCAATGTTGCCTTCGCTGATGAGGTCGAGAAGCGGCAGGCCGATGCCTTCGTAATCGCGGGCGATCTTGACCACGAGCCGGAGGTTGGCCTTGATCATCTGTTCGCGGGCTTTCTTGTCGCCTTTTTTGATGCGCGCAGCCAATTCGATTTCTTCCTGTGGAGTCAGGAGTTTGACCTGGCCGATCTCGCGCAGGTAAAGTTTGATGGCCGTGTCGCCGTCGTAACCGGACCGCTCGCGGGAGCGGCCGACACCCTGTTCCGCCGCTGCACCTTTCGGCATTGCCGCCTCGGCGGCAGCTTCGGCCTTCGCTAGCTGCTCCTCCCGAGCAAGGTCTTCGGGACGCGGCTCTTCGTCCGCGTCGCCCATGGGTTCGGGTTCGATGGGTTGGCGGCTGGGAGGTAATTGCGGGGCCGGCGGCGCGGCGAAGTCATCCTGGTGCCGGGGCTTACCGGCTCGCGGGTGATGGTGGCGCGTTGCGGTTGGGGTTTTGCGATGGGCGGGTTTGTGTTTGATAGGAGCGACCATAAACTATTTTATGCACGGTGGCCAGAGAACTATCAGAAGTGCG
>PSRM01000238.1 GCA_003176045.1 Verrucomicrobiota bacterium
GAACGAATCGAAGGCTTACTCCGCCCCTTTTTTTGAATGGTAAATGTCTATTTATTTATGCGCGGCTATATAGACCCTCAAAGCCCGCACTTCGTGCCGCTCCGTTCGACCACCACATGCCCGATACTGCGCCAGATGCTCGCCGACACTTCCGGCTGCGCGGTCCTGGGCATGGCCTACCACATTCGCCAATTGCGGGCCGACTACGAGCTTGATTGGCTCAAGTCCTATTCGATGGTTGCGCCCTACGACCGCCAGGCCGAAATCAAACACCAGCTTTCCGGCGAAACCGACACGGATAAAATTCTCTCCCTCCACAACGAACTGGCTTTGATCCGCGAGAGCGCTATCACGCACACTGCCCGCGTAGCCATGCGGGTGAAGTCGCAGCCGCTCATTGATGCACAACGGATGCTTCACCGTGAGATGCTCGAAACCGCCAAGCGTTACCGCACGGAAGCTCAGCTTGCAGACAAGGACTTCCAAACCGGGATGGAGTATGAGCCGTCGCCAGTCGCGAAGCAGTATGACGGCTTCATTGGTAATCTCGAACGCCAACTTGCACGGCAGGAAACCGTCTCGCTTTCGGGTGCAGTCCCGCTAAATCCGCAGTCCGGGGAAGATGGCTTAGGCACCTGGGTTTCTGACGCTGACTTGCTGGCCGGCGTGGAAGCGGCAAAGGGCAACACTGTTTAACAACTATGAAAAAGCTTCTCTCAATCGCCGCGCTCGCGCTCGCGGCCATCACTGGCAACGCTCAGCACGCGGGCGTGGTCCATTTCCAAATCGGTACCAACAATTTTGTCAATAGCAACAGCACGAACACAGTCGTTCCGTTCGGCATCTCGAACCCGGTCTGGACGGGGATAAATGCAATTCCGTGTTACGAGTTTGATTACATCGGCCTTTCGATTGTCGTTCAAACGACCAATGGCGCGGCGACCGGCAACGTGGTCTTTCGCTTTGCTCCATCGGATGACAACGGCGCTCACTGGGCGACCACTCCCGCCGCATCGGTAGTCTGTCCGACTTCTGGTAGCAACGCGGTTTGCACTGTGTTTGTGTATGATGCTCGCGGCTCAGTTTTTTGCGGGCTGGTTTCGATTGAGAACACGAACAGCTACGCCGCGAACGTGGTTGAACTGTCCGGGAATCTCCAATCGGTGAAGTGGGGAGCGAAGGCCGCGACACAGTGAACACTTTATGCCGCTCTCGCTTGCTCTGATTTATGGCTATGGCAGGGTGGGCGAAGCGGCAGACTTTATGCAGCTTCAACGCTCGCAGCCCTTTACTCATACAAAAGCGGTCACCTGTTGTGGCTGCGGGATGTTTCTAACACTGGGCTGCGGGCGCTTCTCTTTCGCTCTGGCTTGCGCTAGGGCGCTTTGGCAGGGGTCAAGGCAGGCGCAAGCGGCAAAGGCTGCGCTACGGGCAAGCGGTGAAGCGGGCAAGGGCTTAAAACGAATGTCTTTGGCAGGGCAGGGGGGGGGTAAGGATTCTTTTTATGGCCTTCACGCAGCGCAGGTTTAGTGTCATACCGTGGTCAAGTCACGCGCATAACAGGGCACTGAGAACCACACTATGCCTTCCTCGACTCGACCCGCATCACCGTGGCATAACACGGACTGGGCAAAGTCCCACCGCAAGGAACGTGCGACGTATATGCGGGCTTATCGGGCCAAGCAGCGCGGCGACGTGACGCCAGAGCGCATAGGCGTGAAAGAGATCATTCGTCGCGCAGCGCAACGGGTGCAAATCTAAAATGCTCACGCGCCAGCAAATCCGGTATCACACTGATGCACGCTTTCGCCGAAAATACAACGCTGCCTGTTGGCGTCGCCGCAAGTCCCACCTTGCGAAGTGGAACGCATACCGCCGTCGCTGGCGCAAGCGGAGGACCGCGGAGCAAAAGGCACGTGAGGCTGAATACAATCGCCGCTGGCATCGGCGCAAGCAGGCTCAAAAACTCGCATCATCCATAAACTGATTTATGGCAACCACAACCGAAGCACTACAACTTAAACTCCAACTCTCCGGGCTGGCGCAAGTCGAGGCCGGGTTAAAGGGAGTCACGCACCTTGTCAACGGCATTGATCGTGCGGTGAAGGCGTCAACGGCATTGCTCGGAACACTCGCGGGCGGATTAGGCGCGGCTGCGCTCATTGAAACCGCAAAGCACAGCGCGGAGCAAGTTGTCAGGCTCGGCTCTGAATTGAACAATCTCAAGAACCGCGTCGGCGCAACCATCCCCGAACTTATCGCCATGCGTCGGCTCCTGGAAGACAACGGCGGCAGTGCCGGTGACGTTGCGATGCTGATGCAGCGAATGGAGCGCAGCATCGCGGACGCTGCCGAACAAGGCGGGGCGTTAGAGAAGTCTTTCACGGACCTGGGCTTGTCCGCTGAGAAGTTGTCGGCGATGCCGCCAGGGGAAGCGTTCAAGGCGATAGCGACCGGGATTGCCAGCATGGATAATGAGTTTAAGAAAACTCAGGTTGCCATGAGCATCTTTGGGAAAACCGGAGCGGAGATCAAACAGATGTTCGCGGACCTGTCCAAAGTCGAGGCCGCTTACTCAGGGCAGGGCGCGTTCAAGGCTGCAATGGCCCGCAGTGCTGAGGCTTTCCATGAAACCGAAGTAGCGATTGCCCACTTCAAAGAGAACGGCCTAAAGTTTTTCACCGGGTTCATGGATGAGCTTGCCCCACTCTGGCATAACTTCATCCAGTCCATCGGCAATATCGACCTGACTGCCATCGGGCAAAAGTTTGGTGCGCTTGTCGGTGTAATCGTTCAATCCTGGAAGGACGGCAAGCTGCCCGAAATGATTGCTCTGCTCATAGAGGCAGGCTTCGAGATTGGCCGGGGCGCGGCAGAGCGCATCATCGGCGCTATCTCATGGAAAAAGGTAGGTGCCAGCCTCGTTAATGAAATCCTGTTGGCCGCAGAGAACAGCGCAAAAATACTCATAGACCTTTTCTCCATTCCGGTTGTGTATTTGAAGGCAGGCTTCGAGTACCTGTTCGGAAAAATCCGCGAGGGATTCCAGACCGCGTTCAACTGGGTCAAGGTGAACGTGGTTGCACCATTCATAAACTCGTTTGTGGATAAGTGGAATAACACAATGGGGATCATCACCGGCAAGACCTTTGACCGCGTGAGCTTTTCCACAAGCGCAGCGAAGCCCGGCGTATCGTGGAATGAAGCACTGCTCGGAAATGCGGCCGGGGCAGCCATGGTGTCTGATGCCGTCACTGACCAAATGCACCGCATGGCGCAAGCGCAACGTGAAATTCTCGGGCTGGCCGGCGCGATCACCGACAAAGACAATCAGCAACTTACGGCAGTCCAAAGGCTCGCGGCCATGATGGACGAATACATGAAAAAGCGCGAAGCCGCTGCTAAAGTCGAGACTTCCCCCGCTGCCCCCCCTGCCATCACCTTCGGTGCCGATATTCGGCGGCTACGACAAGCGGAGGAAGCCGAACGCGTGCGCCTTGTGGACATACGCGAGAAGCAGGCACAGCTTGAAGGGGACTTCACCAAGACCGATGCTCAGAAGTGGGTTGAACGCCGGGAATTGCTGCTAGAGGAAAAGGCCGCGCTGCAAAGCATCGTGGACCTGATTAAAGCGCGTGCCGCTCTCGAATTGCAGCGAGATCCGAACGCGGCAGAGCGCCTGATGATGCAGGCCAATTCTGTGCGCGGGGAAGGGGCGAACGTTGACAAGCAAATCGGGAAGCAGGGAGCCAACCCGTATAGCATTACCGACCAAATGTTTTCGAGCTTCACCAAACTGCAAAACGAATTTGGCACCTGGGCACAGCAAACGGCCAAGACCTTTGAAGTGACGTTCAATGCCGCGACCAACAGCATCAGCAAGGGCATCACGGAAGTCATAATGAAGACCAAGACCTGGGGCGAAGCTCTCCGGGAAATTGGCCGAACGATTCTGACCGAAGTGATTAGCTCCATTACCAAGATGGTTGTCGAATACGTCATGGGACAAGTAATTATTCGTGGCGCTGCTCTCGTTACCGCTGCCGTGATGCGGATGATTGGCCTAGAGCAGCGAGCGCAGTCATGGGAAAACTTCGCGGCATCCGCTTCCGCTGGCGCTGGCAAATCAGGCGAGCAAGGCGGATGGGTTGGAGTCCTGATTTACGCTGGCGTTCTGGCTGCCGTCATCGCCGGGATCATGGCAATGTCAGGCGGCTTCGCTGAGGGCGGCTTCACTGGCGCAGGCGGAAAGCATGATGTGGCGGGCCTTGTCCATCGTGGAGAATTCGTCATGCCTCAGAGCGCAGTCAACCGCATTGGCGTGCCGGCGCTGGAGTCCATGAGGCAGGGCGCTTCACCGGCTGGCGCTGCTTCGAGCCAGGGCAGTGGAATTGAAATGCACAATCACGTTTGGCTCGATCAAAACGACATGATGAAGTTCGTGAAGTCTCACCCGGAGATGGAGCACTACTTCACCAAGGTTGCCGTCCGCAACCGAGACAAGATCGTTTCGAGCAGGGGATAGCGCATAAACTACTTTATGGATGATAGAACCAAAGTCCGACCGCTGAGCCTGAAAGACATTTCAGGAATCACTTTGAACGCCCTGGGCGGCATCGCTGCCGGAATCTACATCGCAGAGCGCGGGCACCTTTGGCTTGCGGCGCTGCCGATCATGGCCGGTTGCTTTGTGGCGCTGTGCATTGTTGGCAACGCGGCGAAGTCCTGAAACGAAAACACCCGGCGCAAGGCCGGGTGCGTGAGTGGGGAAAGACTGCTTAACGTGCTCGCCGGTGGACAGCTTCCAAAGCTTCCTCTGGAATGTGGAGCTTACCTGCACGCTCCATTATATCGTAGTCCTCGCCGCAATACAGGGCTTCACTGATGACCTGAGTGATGGGGATGCGCTCGGCGCTTGCGACTACTGCCGCTAAAAACCAGTCACGCGGTCTCATCGTGATTGGTAGTGTGACGGTAACGGGTTTGTTTGGGGCTGCCAGCAATAGGGCTTCCGTGTAGCTGGCCTTGCGTGTCTTTCGACTCATGCTTACCTTTCATTTGCTGGCCCCCGTTTCGGCGGGATGCGCGGTCATGGCTTACCGTGGCTGCGCGGCCAGCACTTCGCCAACAGCAAGACCGCTAATCTAAGCGGCACTCGAATTTCAACACGGAAGGGGAAAACCGTCAATAAGTAAATTTGAATGTGTATATCATTGTATATCAGGGAATGTGTTACACAATGCACAACAAAGTGTAATACAGTTGAACACCGTTAAACTGGTTTACAGATGAACCGGGGCACGAAAAACCCGGCCTTTGCGGGCCGGGTGGAGGGGGAAAGTAATCCGTGGGTTACTTCGGTTTGATTGCGAACCATCGCCGCGCGTCCTGCTCTGTCTTTACTGCGCGGTAATTGGAAAATATGATCGTGGACGAATTACCAGATTCGAGCGCGACTTGATTAACGTCTTTCACGTCCGCAACACGGTAGGTGATGAACGAATGGCGCATGGCGTTGTCTTTGCGCTCCAGGCTGGCTTTAGGGAGCTTCTTTTGCAACGCGGCTTCTGCTAGGGGGATAAGCTCGCGCACCCGAACATGGAATTGCGGCTCACTCCATGCCCAAACCGGGCCGGATTCCTTCGCGTGTGGTTTGAGCCACGCTTTCAAGTTTGATGTCATGGGAACAAACCGGCGAGCTTTGCCGCGTTGCTTATTTTTCCCGATCTTTACCTCAATTCCGCTGCCGCCGTTGTGGAATCGCACGTCTGCCCAGTCGAGCTTTAGAATCTCAGAAGTGCGCAGGCCAGCAAAGGCACCGATTGGAGCGCGGGCGCCAAGTCGCTTTCAGCCTTGGCCAGTAGCGCGGCCATTTCCTCCGGTTCGTAAACCTCAATCGGCTTATCCCGGTCACTGCTCAGGCGGCTTACCGTTTCGTTGAAGTCGAACGGGACATACTTCTTGACCTTGGCCCACTCGAAAAAGCCTGTGATCTCATCAGCCCAATTGTCTCGGGTGCGAAGTCCTACGCGCTGGCCGTCTGGCTTCATTAGGCCATCTAAGAAGCGGTCAATGTCCTGGGCGGTGACTGAGGCAACATTGATCTTGATCTGCTCAGCGAAGGCCCGCAGCCGTGCCGCTTGCCGATTTACATGCACGGCGCTCAGGTGCCCGTCTTTCTGGCGAAGCTCTTGCACGGTGATAAATTCCTCGACAGCTTCACCAACTAAACGCGGTTGCAAATTCCTGTGGCGCTTGTCGTATTCGCGGGCAGCCTCTATCACCAAATCGCTACCTAGAATTTCAACCGCCTTGGCAAAGTGGCTCGCGGCAACGTCCAGAGCAATTCCTGTAGGCAACACCGCTGCCTCTGCTCGTTGGAATCTGTCACGGTCAAAACCAGACAGGGCGACCGGCTCCGGTTTGCCGTCTCGAATGTCCCCTAGCACTTCATCGGCGGCAGCCTTAGCGGATTCGTAATCCGCGAAGGTCTTTAGCTTGCGCTCTTTGCCAACGTAGTAGGCGAGGCGATACTCGACATACTTGCGCCTGCCATGCTTGGTGTCTTTCTCGTATTGGCGCTCATAGATGGTTGCGGTTGCGCTGCCTTTCGTCATTACCTTCGGAAACACTGGTATATTCTTCATATAGCACCATTGTAAGGAATTCTGTAAGGAACGCAAGAGGAATCTTAAACCCTTGAACAGTTGGCGGAGAGAGGGGGATTCGAACCCCCGATACGGCTTTTGACCGTATAACGGTTTAGCAAACCGCCGCCT
>PSRM01000173.1 GCA_003176045.1 Verrucomicrobiota bacterium
GCGATATTCATCATATTTAACCTTTCATTTTTCGCACAATTTTAAAGAGGGGGGTGGGACAAAAACTGTCCCACCCTCGAAAATATTTTAAGATTTTTTGCGCGAGAGAATGGCAAGAAATCATATCTGTGGCATAATTTATGCTATTTACTTTCACTTCTTTCACTTCTCCCGGCAGTCCGGCAATTTCGGCGTGCCTATCTTTTCTTTACTGTAATATCCAATGTGACATTGAATGATCGTCCTTCCGGTCATAGCCCGTGAGCTCCGCGCGTCGGCGCGGCATTCGATGACGTACTACGTGCGCGTGCTTGGCGCCGGGGCGGCACTCGGTGCGTGCCTGTGGTATGCGATGGATCACGAGTTGGCCCCGGACAGAGGCTTCGATCTATTGGCTGGCTCCACATAACATTGTTCTGGGCGATATGGATTTTCGTGCCGTTGCTCGTTGCCGATTGCATCAGCCGCGAGCGCCGCGAGGGAACCCTCGGTCTTCTCTTTCTCACGCGCCTTCGATCCACAGGCATCGTTAGCGCGAAAGGCCTCGCTCACGCCCTTCGCGCTGGAGGGCTGTGGTTGGCAGTCGTGCCGATCCTGGTAATTCCAATCCTGATGGGCGGCGTCAACCCTCAGGGCATTATGTTCTCCCTTTTACTCGAGTTGAGTGCAATCTCTTGGGCCTTAGCGGCCGGCTTGCTCGCATCCGCCTGGAGTAAGACGCACACGCAGGCAATGGTTTGCGCTGCCGTCTTCGCGGGGACTGCACTGCTTGCAATGGGCATAATTGCGGGTGGGCTGTGGGTAGCGGCCGTTCCGACGCCCTTTTTCGAGCCACAAAACGCCAGCTTTGTTTCCTGGTGCGGAGTCGGGTTCGACCTTTTATCCGCTCGAACTGTCGGCGGTGTCATGAGGTTGCCTGGCTCACCGCTCCTGGGGCAATGGCCCAACGTTCTGCCAGCTCTAGGATTTTGGAGGAACATCACTCCCGTAAAAATCTCGCTGAGTCCGGTAAACCAGTTCATATGGGCTGCGAGCGAACTCGCAATCTTTTCTCTGCTCGCGTTGTTCCTTGCGATCCTTGTAGCTGGCTGGAAAATCCAACGCTCGTTCCAAGACAAACAGCCCTCACGCTTGCGGTTTTGGTGGGAGCGAACCTGCTGCACACCGCGTTTTTGGAGGGCGCTTCTGAAACGGTGGATGGAGCACAAACTTGACAAGAATCCCATTGGGTGGCTCGGGCAGCGGACTTGGAGAGGCCGTGCCATGACTTGGGGGTGGCTTGCTGTCCCAGTGGTCTATTACAGCATAGTGTTATCCTGGCCCAGAGACTTGCGCGAGGAGCTCCCTATAGAAAAAAGCATGATATGGCTGCTCGTAGGCAGCATGGCTCTGGCTGCGTCGGGCAGTTACCGGCGCGAGCGCGATAATGGCGTAATGGAGCTGTTGCTGGTTTCGCCGTTAACAGAGGGAAAAATCATTTTAGGCCGTCTGCGCGGATTGTATGGCCAATTTCTGCTCAGTTTCGCGCTGCTTCTCGGACTCGGAGCTTACCTTAGGTGGGTGGCTAAGCGAGCGTTCATGGATTCTTTCGACCCTGATCCATTTATTTTTTTCGCCTGTTCTTTTCTCTGTTTACCCGCCATCGGACTCTACTTTTCTCTCCGGTGGCGCAATTTCATCTCAGCGTCCATTTGGACATTCCTCGTCGCCTTTCCCTTGCCTCTGGTGCTTTCGGTTGTGTTCCGCTATGCCGTCGTGGCTCGGAGCACGCTTCTTGCGTTCCCCGAGGATTTTGGCCCGCGGCCCGCTCTACACGCCGCTGTCTGGCAATTTTTCCTGGCAGTGCTCTGCTTGGTTCTCCTCTATCGCCGACTCAAAGGCCGTAAGTTTTCGTTCGAACGAGCCTCTCGCTAGCCAACTCGGTCCAGAGACCCGGGCTCTTTAGAGCCTCCTTACGTCGGCTGCTACAGGTTTGGCTTTGGCAAGGCGAAGGCTACGTAGGCGTCGCCGTAGGGAGTGCCGAGTTTGTTGCCGCCGGTGGCGGGGATGACGATGAATTGGCGGTTGTCTGCCTGGTAGCAGGAAGGAGGGGCGTTGCCGACGAAGGGGAGTTTGGCGGACCAAAGTTCGGCGCCGGTGTCTTTGTCGAAGGCGCGGATTTTGTGGTCGCGCGTGCCGGAACAAAAGATAAGGCCGCCGGCGGTGACGATAGCGCCGCCGTAATTTTCGGTGCCGGTTTTTTTCATGCCGAGGGCGGTTAGTTCAGGGTACTCGCCGAGGGGGACGGTCCAGAGGCGTTTGCCGGTGTTGAGGTCAATGCAGTTTAGGGTACCCCAGGGCGGCTTGTTGGCCGGGTAACCGTCCTGATCGTAGAACCTGGGATAGCCGGTGAAGTTGTAAAGGGGGCGTTCGGGACGAAGAGTTTGTGCGGACGAGGCCGTCCGCACCTCCGATTGTTGCGGGGACAAGGCCGTCCCCGCCACGGGACGGTCGCGGAGCAGGAGGAAATCCACGAGGGCTTTGAGGTCGGCGTCGGTGAGGTTTGGGGAAGCGGGCATGCCGTTTTTGCCTTCGCGCACGCGTTGGACGATCTGGGCGTCAGTCAGGCGATGGCGCAGGCCGCGCAAGGGCGGCGCAACCCCGATACCGAGGCGATTGGTGCCGTGGCACAGGGCGCAGGTGGTTTCGTAAACGTTGCGGCCCTGGGTGCGGGGAGCTTTGGGATTGTCGGGCGGGTCGTCGTCGCGGAAGACGGAGATAAACCAACCCAAGTGATTGGCGGTGACGTACAGGCGGCCTGTCTCGACGTCCACACAGGCGCCAGTCCATTCGCCTCCGCCATCAATGTTCCAAAAGAGATTGGGTTTGGCTTCGCTGCACGGACGGAAGAAGCCGGTGGTGCAGCTTTTGAATCGTGTGCGGGCGAAATCAGCGGCCTCTTCGGTGCGGTCGGTCAGGTCTGCGGCGGTGAATTCGAGTTTCGAAAAGGGTTCGGGCAGCTCGACATCGGGTTGGTAAGGCCAGGTTCGTTCGCCGGGCAGATCACTCGTGGGGGCGCGGCGGAGGCGGAACGGAAAAATGGGTTTGCCGGAAACGCGGTCGAGCAGCAGTGTGTTGCCGATTTTGGTGACCACGGCCACGACGTCCACGCGCTTGCCGTTGCGCGTGATGGTGGCCAGGTTTGGAGGGGCGGGGATGTCGAGGTCCCAGATGTCGTGCCGGATCTCCTGGAAGTGCCAGAGACGTTTGCCCGTGCGCGCATCGAGGGCGATGACGCAATTGGCGAAAAGGTTCTGCCCGCGATGATATACGCCCAGAAAGTTAGGCTTTGGCGAGGCAGTGGTGAAGTAGGCGATGCCTCGGATTTCGTCCATGGCCATGCCGCCCCAGCAATTGGCCGCGTACTCTTCGGTGTGGTTCCAGGTGTCGTAACCAAATTCGCCTTCGTGCGGAACGGTGTGGAAGGTCCAGCGATATTCGCCGGAGATGACATCGAAGGCCCAGACGTCTTTTTCGAAACCAGGCACGACGATGGTGCGCTCGAAGATGGCAGGAGCAGCGGTAGCGGCGCCGAAATCGCCCTGGGTGCGGCCAGGGAGACGGACTTTGCCGGCATCGCCGAAGTCGGCGATGGGGTGGCCGTTGGTGGGATTCAGGGCGTAGAGGAAAGGGCCGGAGCAGAAGAGAAGGCGTGGAGCGGGAGGAGCGGGAGGAGCGTGTGAAGCGTGAAAAGCGTGAGGAGCGTGAGGAGCGTCGGGATTTTGTACGCTCTCCACGCTCTTCACGCTCTTCACGCTCTTCACGACCGAGGAGGGTTCCCAGTAGATCAGGCCGCGGAAGGCGGGGCGGCCTTCGGGTTTGAAGCGCCAGAGTTCGCAGCCGTTTTCGGCATTCACGGCCACGATGTGCTTTCCCGGTGTGGGCGCGAACATCACGCCGCGGACGACGATGGGATTGCATTGGATGTTGTTGCTGCCATCGCCGGAGTGGTAGGTCCACGCCACCTGGAGATTGGTGACGTTTTGCCGGTTGATCTGGTCCAAAGCGGAGTAGCGGGTTCCACCGTTGTCGCCGTGCGAGCGGTGCCAGGTGAGGAATGTTTCGCGTTTTGGGCAGCCGTTGGCGGGCGTTAGCTCTTCCGGTTTGGCGGCAGGGATGAATTGGTAGAGCGGCAGTTTCTCGCGCTCTTTGGCGTCTTCGATGGACCAATAGTCGGGTTGTGAGTTGTCAGTTTTGGGAACGGTGGGTTCTGAACCGGTTGTAAGTTGAAGGTTAAAAGTTGAAAGGAAAGCAACGACGAGAACGGAATACTTGGAAGTCATGGGAGGAAAAAAGACAAAATCCACGTCGTGCCCGGCCGCGCGTAGGCCTCGCGCCAATCGCTGGCCAGCGCAGGCGTCCACTAGAAGTTTCATGCGCCGGCATCCGCCAGCACGGGTTCAATCCGTTCACGTCCGACGAGGCGCGCGGCGTAAGTGAGGCAAGCCTGAATGTCCTGCTCCTCCAGCCAGGGGAAATCTTCCAGGATGTTTTGATGAGAATGTCCAGACGCCAACATTCCCAGGACATGTTCCACCGCCAGCCGCTTTCCGCGGATAATGGGTTTTCCGCCGAAAATTTTGGGGTTGTAGGTTATTCGCTCGAGCAGCTTGGCGTCTTGCATATTCTCAATTATGGCAGTATAACGAACGGGCGACTGAATCGCAACACGCCTTCGGGTATCGTGCGCTCCGCGCGGTTAGCGTTCGCCAGGGATGTCTAATCTAATCTAACCTAACGCACGATTCCATTTCGCGGTAAGTGAAGGGGACCTGATCCACCACCATCTGCATGTGGCGCACACATTCTTCATTGATGAATAGCAGTTCCTCCGCCAGCCGGAGTTTGCCCCGCAAACGAATGCCGCCGTAGAGCCACACCTCGACCTCGTGTCCGAGCGGGAGCCCCAACCGAATCGCTAATTCCCGCGCGGCCATTTTGCGTCCGGCGATCCACTTTGTATAGCCGGTCTCGACGGGGTTGGCCGCAAAGTCGAATTCGCTTTGGTTCCGCATGAATTATGCCCGCGTGATCCAGTTTTAGTGGCTAAGCCGTAGATCGTAAACCTTAATCGCAGGCTTGCTTCCGGAGGGGCAAACTGTTGAAGACAGTTTGCCAAGTCCGATCGCCGCTGCCCACCGGGCTAAGGCCGCGGTGTTAATGAGATAGCGCACCGTTCGTTTTAAGCCTTGTGGTTTGTGGTATCAAAAACCGGCCAGATTTCGACAAAGTTTACGACAAAGTTTCGAGATCTAGGTCCTTTGGACATGCTCTTATTAGTCCCCATTTTCCGCCGCCTGCCGTTCCCAGCGGCGGGGGGCGCGCTCGGGCGGGGTGTTGTCCACTTTGGCGTAGTAAGTCTCTTCGCCGAATAATTCGTCGGCGGCCTGCTGTAATTGGCGCGAGGGATTGACGCTGAAGCGGTCGTGAGTTTCGATGAAAATCATTTCGCCGGTGGGCCGCTCCAGGCAAAGATACAGGGGGCAACGGCCAGGGTAGGTCGCAACGAGGTTGGAGACGGAGGCCAGATGATCGGGGCCCAGATGGGCGGTGTGCAGACGCAGGTGGACCTGTTTGGTATAGCGTCGCGGGGCGTCTTCGAGCGGCATGATTTCCTGCGGGAAGAGCTTCGGTTTTTCGTCGCCGGTGACGACCTCAGCGATAACGAGAATGGCCTTTCCGGGAACGAGCAACTCGCGGTAACGATCATAATTCTCGTTCATGCAAAGGACCTGGACGGTGCCTTCCAGGTCTTCGAGCGTGACCATCGAGTAGGGCTTGCCGCTTTTTTTGGAGACGCCGTTTTGGACCGCGGCGATGAGGCCGCCGATGCGGGTGATGCTGCGGTTGGCCAGTTGCGCGAGGGTGGCGGTGTTAGCCAAAGTATATTTTTCAAGTATCGTCGCGAATGGCGTGAGTGGGTGGCCGGTGACGTAGAAGCCGAGCAATTCTTTTTCGTGCGCCAGTAGCTCGTGTTCGGGCCACTCAGGGAGATTGGCCTGGGTTTCGGGCACGGGTGGCGCGGTTTCTTCGAAGGTGCCGAAGAGCGAACTCTGGCCGCGCTGGCGATCGGAAATGATGCTGGCGGCGCGAGCCAGCGTGCGATCAATTTGGGAGAAGAGAGTATGGCGGGTCTGGCCGAAAGTGTCGCAAGCGCCGGATTTGATGAGGGCTTCGAGAATTTTGCGCGTTACGGTGCGGCCATCCACGCGCTGGCACATGTCATCGGGCGATTGGAAGCGGCCGCCCTCGCGGCGGGCCGTGAGGATAGCCTCAACAGCGACTTCGCCGACGCCTTTGATGGCGGCCAGGCCGAAGCGGATGGCAGAGCGGGAAGACTCGCCATTTGCCGGTACGGGGCTGGGCTGGGCGCTTGCTGACGCGCGCGGCTCTGTTAAGGCCGGAGCGAAGTGGACCTGGCTTTCGTTGAGGTCTGGGGGTAGGACTTCGACGCCCATGGCGCGGGCTTCGGCGATGTATTGGCCGAGCTTGGCGGTGTCGCCCATTTCGTTGGTCATCATCGCGCAGAGGAACTCGACGGGATAGTTGGCCTTCAGATAAGCGGTTTGATAAGCAACGATGGCATACGCGGCGGCATGGGACTTATTGAAGCCGTAGCCGGCAAATTTTTCGAGCAGGCCGAAAATCTGGTTGGCTTTCGGAGCCGGGATCTTGTTTACGTCGGCGCAGCCTTTGACAAAGAATTCTCGCTGTTTGGCCATCTCCTCGGGCTTCTTTTTGCCCATGGCACGGCGCAGCACATCAGCTTTTCCGAGGCTAAAGCCGGCGAGCACCTGGGCGGCCTGCATCACCTGCTCCTGATAAACCATGATGCCGTAAGTTTCGCGGCAGATCGGCTCGAGTAGAGGATGTTCATATTCAATGTTCACCTGTCCGTGGCGGCGCGCGATGAACTCAGGGATCAGTTCCATGGGGCCTGGCCGGTAAAGAGCGATCAAGGCGGTGATGTGTTCGACGGAACTGATTTGAAACTTGCGGCACAAATCGCGCATCCCGCCAGATTCAAGCTGGAAGACTCCAAGTGTATTGGCCTTGTTGAGCAGGTCGTAAGTTTTGGCGTCGTCCAGCGGCAGGTTGTCAATCGGCACCTCAATACCGCGCGTTTCTTTGACCATCTCGCAAGTGTTCCGAATGACGGTCAGGGTCTTGAGTCCGAGGAAATCCATTTTCAACAAGCCCAGATCGCCTACGGGCCCCATGGCATACTGGGTGACGATGCCGCCGTCTTCGTCCTGTTTGAGCGGCAGGAGATTGACGAGGGGTTGATCGCCGATGACCACGCCGGCAGCGTGGACGGAGGCGTTGCGCGTGAGGTCTTCGAGCACGAACGCAGTATCAATCAGCTCGCGGGTAACTTCTTCACTATCGTATGCCTGTTTGAGTTCCGGCGATTGCTTGAGCGCCTTTTCCAGCGTCATTTTCAATTCGAACGGAATCATTTTGGCCAGCCGGTCACACTCGCCATAGGTCAGACCCATGACCCGGCCAACGTCGCGCACTACGGATTTTGCGCCCAGCGTGCCGAAGGTAATGATCTGGGCCACGGCATCGCGCCCGTATCTTTGGCGTACGTACTCGATCACATCGGCGCGTCGGTCGTCCGCGAAATCAATGTCGATGTCCGGAGGGTTGACGCGTTCCGGATTGAGGAAGCGCTCGAACAGCAGGCCGTAACGGATCGGGTCCACATTCGAGATTTCGAGAAGGTAAGTGACCAGTGATCCAGCCGCTGAGCCGCGCGCCACGCAAGCGATGCCTTTTTGATGGCCGTAGCGGATAAAATCGCCGACGATGAGGAAGTAGCTGAGGAAGCCGGTTTTTTCGATGACGGCGAGTTCGAGTTCGAGACGATCGAGGAGGGCGCGGACGGCAGACAAGGTGGGAGGGTCGATGGGGGAAGATGGGGACGAACCTTGAACTTTGAACTTTGAACTTTGAACTTCGAATGGACCATCGTCCGCCCGGGGTCCTCCTCTGACCTCTGACCTCTGACCTCTGACTTCTGTTTGAGATCCGGTGACTTCGTAGGTCGGAAGCCGGCGGGGGTCTTCGACTTGCTCGACGATAAACTCGCTGCCCTCAGCGCGGGCGTGGATGCCGTAGCGTTTGCCGAGGCCTTCGGCGAGCCACTGGCGAAGAAAGCCTTCACGAGTGAATGGCGCAGGAGGATCAAAGACCGGGTAATGCAGCTTGTTAAACTCGATCTCGAGGTTGCATTTGTCAGCAATTTCGAGAGTGTTCCAGAGCGCCTCGGGAGTTTCGGCGAAGCGGGCCTTCATTTCCTCGGCTGACCTGAGATAAAACTGCTCTTTGACGTAGCCGGCGCTCATGCGCTTGGGATCGCTCAGGAGTGATTGAGTGCCGATGCAGACGAGGCAATCGTGGGCATGTGAATGTGTGCGCTCGACATAATGGACGTCGTTGGTGGCCACAAGCTTGAGGCCGAACTCCTGGGCCCACGGTATGAGATGGCGATTTACCGTTGCCTGCTCAGGAATGCCATGGTTCTGAAGCTCGAGATAGTAATTCTCAGCGCCCAACGTTTGCTTGAACCAATCTATGGTTTGGCGGGCTTTCGGAAGCTGGCCTTTGACGATTAACTCTGGGATCTCACTGGCGAGGCAGCCGGAGAGGGCAATGAGGCCCTCCTTGTGAGCGGCCAGTAGCTCTTTGTCTATTCGTGGCTTGTAGTAGTAGCCCTCGATATGCGCGGCCGTCACCAGCCGAATCAGGTTCTTGTAGCCGGTGTCGTTTTTGGCCAGAAGCACCAGGTGATGATAAACGTCGCGTCCGCCGCTGGAGGTTTTCTTCTCCTTCCGGCTGCCCGGGGCGACATAGACCTCGCAGCCGATTATGGGTTTGATGTCCTTTTCTTTGGCTGCTTTGTAGAAATCAATGGCCCCGTGAAGAACGCCGTGGTCGGTGATGGCCAGCGCCGGGAGCTTTAGCTCGTGCGCTTTTTCCATCAGGCGATCTAAACGGCATGCGCCATCGAGCAGTGAGTACTCGGTGTGCAGGTGCAGATGGGCAAAACCGGCGCGCGGCATAGTCACAACTTACCGGCGGGCGTCGGCAGGGGGCAAGGAAGAGATATTCACATTCTGGCGAAAGGAGTTAAATGGGTTAAATGGGTTAAATAGGTTAAATGAGGGGAGCGGGTGCGGGGTTAAAACGTTAAAAGGTGAAAACGTTAAAACGTTAAAAAGGGTACGGGAGTAGCCAGTAACACCAACTGTTTCGCAATGCGCCACTGTGGAGTGCGATGGCAAGCGAAGCGCGACGCCGCTTTGGCCTCGAATGGCCTTGTCACAAAGAGCCAAAGCGCCGTCACCGCTTCTGCCGGCGCACTCCATATGGCACTTCCAAGTTGCGCCCATTATAGCTGAATTGGAGCCGCTGGATTTCTGATGACATGGTCGCGAAGGGGGTTATGCTCGGGACTTATGACTGGTTATGCGACAGAGAAAACTAAGGCTGGCGTTGAAATTGCCTCGGTTGGGGCCATACGCGAGCAGTTTCCGGCGTTGGAGCGGGAGCATGAGAGGGTGCCGGTGGCCTATTTTGATGGACCGGGAGGGACCCAGGTGCCGAGGAGTGTAGTCGAAGCGATGACGGATTATCTGTATCACCATAACGCGAACACTCATTGGCAATACCACACGAGTGCGGAGACGGATGCGGCGATCGCAGGCGCACGACAGGCTTTTGCGGATTTCTTCAATGCCTCACCCCAGGAAGTGGCTTTTGGGAACAACATGACGACACTCACGTTTCACGTTGCGCGGGCGCTCGGGCGGACGTGGGGGCCGGGCGACGAGGTGGTCGTTACGGAGCTGGATCATCAGGCCAACGTGGCGCCGTGGCGGGCGCTCCAGAAAGAGCGAGGGGTGACAGTTCGTTCTGTGCCGTTTGATGCGCAGACTGGCGAACTGGCTTGGGAAGAGCTCGAGCGCGCGATTAACGGCCGAACTAAGATCGTTGCTATCGGCGCTGCCTCGAATGCCCTGGGGACGATTTCAGATGTGCGCAAAGTGGCGCAACTGGCGCATGCAAAAGACGCTTTGTGCTATGTGGATGCTGTTCACTACGCCGCGCACGCGGTGATTAATGTAAAGGAAATGGATTGCGATTTTCTGGCTTGTTCACCTTACAAATTTTACGGACCGCATGCCGGGGTGCTTTACGGGAAAGCGGATCGATTGAGGTCGCTGGATGTTCCGAAGCTGGCGCCGGCTCCGGACGAAATACCGGACCGACTGGAAACCGGCACGCAGAATCACGAGGGAATCGTCGGGAGCGCGGCGGCGGTGGATTTTCTGGCTTCGCTGGCGCAGGGGGCGACGCGGCGGGAGCGGCTTGTGGCTGCGCTGGCAGGGTTGCACTCACGCGGGGAGGCGCTGCTCGCTCAGCTTTGGGAGGGGCTGAGTTCGATTCGCGGCGTCCGCTGCTACGGGCCGCCGCCCGGCAGGCCGAGGACGCCGACGATTTCGTTTGTGGTGGCTGATGTGCCCTCGTCGCAAGTGGCCCGGAGCATGGCCGATGAAGGACTATTCGTTTCTAATGGGAACTTTTACGCGAGTGAAGTCGTTGAGCGCCTGGGACATTCGCGCGTCGGGCTGGTTCGCGTGGGTTGCGCGTGCTACTCCACTGAAAATGAGGTGGCGCGTTTGATTGCGGGGGTCAGGCGGGTGGCTAAAGGAAGGTATGCTTAGGCAGGAGAAAAGGTTAAATCAGTTAAATGAGTTAAATAGGTTAATTGGGTTACATGGTTACATCCGCCGCGCGGAACCGATTGGACGTTTTCCGATAAATCGTAGCAGCCGAGGGTAACGAGGCTCTAAATTCTCGAAAAAATCAGAGTCTGCTTACGTCGGTGTCTCTGCGAATTTGAAATTTGAGATTTCAGATTTCAGATTTCAGAGGAGCGTTGCGGTCAGAATGTGGTTTCCGCGCAGATCGGAGACGTTGATACGGGATAGGTCGGCAATGGTCAATCCTTGGGGGAGGTGGAGTTCAGAACGGCTTATCAAAGTTCGGCTCTGATGGGTGCTGTCGTCGTGATTGCGGGAGTCACCGGCCTCGCGCTCCGGTTGGGCGGTCGGATCCTGAACAGAAATCAGGCCGAGGAAGATGGTTGAGCCATCGGTCCTGGTGATGGCAGTGACCTGGTAAGTACCGGGTGTGAGGGACTCGGTTTGGATGGAAAGGATGGCGGAGCCGAGTGTTTGGACGGAGCCGTTGGCGGCGGCGGGGGCGGCGGTCGTTGGACGTAACGCGGAGGTATTATTTGAGCGGGCGAGAGCGAACAGGCAAAACATGCCAAAAACGAAGCAGCTCACAAGACTCCTTTTCATAACGTACGTTAACACTGATCAGGTTGGAACCAGATGGGTTCAATGCCTGAGGAGCGCTGATCGAAAAGGAACAGCGAAATACACGGAATACGCGGAATAGATGACAGAGAATCTGTACTGGCCTAACAATCGTCTTTCCCTATGCGTGTAAGATTGATTGAACAAGCGAAAGTCTGATTTCACATTCGTTTGTCCCTATTCGTGTGTCCGATTGATTGGACAAGCGAATGGGGACAAGCGAATAACAACTGGATACGTAGTGAGCCTGAACCCAGGGCGGCGGTTCGCTTGCCCTGGACTGTTGTGAGTGACGCCGTTGGCGTCAAATTACCGATGGATCCTGAGGCGGACGAATTGGGCGGTGGCGGAGGGGGCGCCGAGGTCGGCGGTGACGGGGACGGTTTGGTCGGGAGGCAGGGCGGTTGGGGGAGCTTCGGTGGCGGAGGCTGAACCGGAGGGCACCCAACCAGAGGCGGCGGTGTAGGTGAGCACGGTGCTCCAGGTAGTGAAATCGGTGGAGGATTCGAGCACGTAAGTCAAGTCTGTGGCGGAAGCGTTTCGATTGAAAGAAACTTTATAATGGCCGCTCACCAGGGCGGCAGCCAGGGAGCTGCCCGGACCGGCGGTAGTCGGGTCGCTGCCGAGGGCGTATTCGAGCAGGTTCACCAATCCATCGCCATCCGGGTCGGCGGTGTCGCCCGAGACAGCCGTGTTTGTGGCGTTGATGCCGAAATGGAATGTCTTCCAGTTCAAGCTTGGATTGGTGAGGCCAAGGACGGCCACGCCGAATTCGCCGCCGGCATAGACTTTTCCATTCGCGACCATCGGCGAAACGAATTTCACGCCGATGGGCAACGCGTCCCTGCTGCCAGCGGCCTGGGTGCTGTTGTAGATTTCAGTTGTCACATCGTTAGCATTGTACGCGGCAAGAATTGCTGGATTGGCAATTGAAACGGACCAGACGACACCGTTGGTAAGCCCATTGGCAGAAATAATCGGGGTGCAACCTGGGAAGTTGAATGATCGCGGGCCAGTCGAAGTTGGGTTTGTGTTCAGGATGCCATTGACGACGGCGAAGCGCTTCATTTTGTCGCTCCAGGAACTGTAATACACAGAGCCGTTGAAGTAGGCGGGCCCAGTCATGAAGCGCCTGGGCGCCGGTTGATTGGTGATGGACTGCAGGATGGGATCGCCGCCGCCGCTTGCGTTGTAGTGAGTGTTATTCGTGGTCATTTGGTCGCGGCTCAGCAGGTAAAATTTTCCGGATTTGCCCCCGCCGATGATAAGGTGCGGATTGGGACCGGGCTGGTCAGGGATGAGCATACACGCGCCGGAACCGAGGTCGGTGTCGTTTCCGTTTTCGCCGATGGTGGCTTGGTCCCAGACGGTGAAATAATCGGCTACTCTGAGACCGTTTGTGGTCGAGAGTTTGATGAAGCTGTCGCCATAGTCGCTACCGTTGGTAAAAACGCTGAAAGAGCCATTGGCCGTCTCAAAATACAGATTCGTTCCGGCATCCACGCACATGCCGCCGCCCCCCATCCAGATGCCGCCTTCGCCCGCGAAGGTGCCAAAGGCAGTCGTGGTCGCGTTCGGGGTGGTGTTGAAAACGTAACCTGGCCTGAGCAGAAGTGTGGTTTCATCGTAGCCAAGCACCCAACCATGATAGGGATCGGTATCGGCATAGCCGCTGTAGGCGACATAGAGCGTGCTGCCTGCGAGCGTGAGGGCGGAGCGCTGGATTTGCTGGACGGCGCTGAAATTGACCACACCTCCAACGCTGCCCACGCCGGTTCCGGCGATGGAGGCAGCAACGACCACGGGACTGTTCGGCTGCTCGTTGCCGTTCGTGATGTTCAGCGCATGAATGCGATGGATATAGCCGGAAACTTCACGCGTAAACGCGTCCACAAAGATTGTGCCGCGCAAAAGGTCAATAACGGGAGTACTGGTGATGCCGACTTCGTTGGTGATGTCAGTGTATAAGCCGCCATTGTAACGATTGCCGAAGGCATTGGTGGGGGTGATGGCAGCGGAGCCGAGATTGACTTTCCAGAGCACGCCGTTGGTAAACCATTTGTTGCTGTCGGCTTCGAGGGCATAGACGCTGTTGTGCTCGGTAGCCACGTAAAGAAGATTGTGGATGCCCTGGCCCGGAATGACTACGCCCGAGACATAGAGCGGTTGCGCATACACGTAGCCATCAACGGTGTAGGTCCAGAGCTTGGCAAACGTGTTGGTGTTCACGTTGGAAGGGGACAGGATGAGTTCATTCGTGTTCTGTCCGGTGCGGAAATTGTCGTTGTGATAAGTGAGGACGTTCGCGCGAGGAGTGTCGGCAAGCAGAGGGCAAAAGGCGGCGAGGGAGAATAGAATAACAATCGGAAAGCGGAGGTGTTTCACGAGCACCAAAATAGCGCAGGTTGGCCGGGGAGTAAAGCAAACTGCAAACGAGAGAACGAAAACACAGAGCGAACTCAAGTGCGCAAGCCCTCTGGCGCTTTGAATGGTTCTGGAGAAACAGCCAAAGCGGTCCCGATGGATCGGGACCGCACTCCAAAAGCTTCGCCAATCCGGCGCGGCACCGACTGCGCGGAGCGTCTTGGAGTGCGCCAGTCCTCTGGCGCTTTGGATGATGCGGGAGAACAAGGCAATTTCAAGGACGAGGACGAGGACGAGAACGCGGACGAGGACGAGGACGAAAAGCTATGTTTCCAATCAACGCTGGTTACTCGTACCGCAGCGAATCAATCGGATCGAGGTTTGCGGCTTTCCAGGCGGGATAGGTTCCGAAGACAACGCCGACCACAGAACAGATCAACAGGCCGAGGATGACCCAATCCACAGGAATGACCGGCTCCAGCTTCAGGAAATAGGCCGCGGTATTGCCGCCGAGGATGCCGAGCCCGATGCCGATGACCCCGCCGATTTCGCAGATGAGGATCGCCTCCAGGATAAACTGCGTGAGGATGTTGCGCTTTTTGGCGCCGACCGCACGGCGGATGCCGATCTCGCGCGTGCGCTCGGTGACTGACACGAGCATGATGTTCATGATACCGATGCCAGCGGCAAGAAGCGCGATGGAACTGATGACCGCCACACCGATGCGAACGGCCTTGGTGAACGAATTGAATTGTTCGATCAAGGAGTCATTCGTAGCAATATCAAAGGTGTCTTCTTCGGTCGGCAGCACTTTGCGGATGACGCGAAGCGCCGCGCGCGCTTCCTCGACACAGGCATCGAAACTTGCGGCGTCGCGTGCCTGAATCAGGAGGTTAAGGCTGCGCCAGGCCTTGCCGCCGAAGCGGTTGAGGCCGGTGGTGAGGGGGATGATGGCGAAATTATCCTGGTCCCCACCGAGAGCGGTGCCCTTGGTTTGGAGAACTCCGATGACATCATAGCTGATTCCGTCCATCTTCAATCTCTCACCCACAGCGGAGCCCAGAGGGAAGAGTGTCTTCGCCAGAGAGCTGCCGAGGACGCAAACGTGCCGCTCGGCGGCAACATCTGTGTCCGCCAGGGCTCGGCCCTGATCCAGGATCCAATTTCTGGCGGGAAAGCTGCCCGGTGTTTCACCGAACACGCGCACGTCCGGAGCAGTCCGTTTATAGCGCGTCTCCATTTGGCCGGTCCAGAAAACGGTTTCGATCCCCATCGAGCGAGCGAGCGTGAGCTTTTCCTGGAGCCGGAGGCCTTGCTGCATGGTGATGATCTTGCGGCGCAGGATCTTTTCGAACCCTTCCGGGCGGTTGAACAAAATAATCGGAAACTTGCGGATCATGAAGGTGTGGCTGCCCAGGCGGCTCAGGTCAGCCTCGACCGTGCTTTGCATGACGCGCATAGTGGTCATGACGACGATGATGGAGAAGACGCCAATGAGGACGCCCAGGAGCGTGAGGGCGGTGCGGAGTTTGTGGGTGGCGACCGACGATAACGCGCTACGGAAGGATTCGCGGAGTTCTGCCATACGTGAAACGTGAAACGTGAAACGTGATTAGCCCATCGGGACGTCCTGGAGTAATTCGGCGATTTGGCCGGGAGAGAGCGCAGCGCCCCAATCAGTTTCGATTCGATACTCAATAACGTCTTCGTGCAGGGAAGGTCCACTGGCGCGCTGGTCTGGGACCATTTTCAGTAAGAGGCGTGCAATGTGGGTGATGAGAACCATCCGATGCTGGGCAACTACCTCTTTTAGCACATGCCTGCCCTTGTAGTACCATCCACGGCTCTCTCGGGCGGACCCCAAGGCATATTCGTAAAAACGGGCTCGATCTCTGCCACTACCTCTTGAATAGCCTTCCGCAATGTTTGCCTCGATCGAACCAACCGAGCTATACAATTGCCCGGCCAAGTCCAAAGTGCGACGGTCCCCCATTAATTTCGTAGCGTCGTGCCACGCCAGATCTGCCAGGAAAAGCGAAAGCCGGTACGCTTCCATTTTCCAAATGGAATCCTCAGTGATTTCCTTCGGCACGGATTTCAACCAATCGTCAAAAGTCATACCTGCGCAAGTGTCTTTTCACGTTTCACGTTTCACGTTTCAGGATCATGTTTCACGTTTCATCTCATGTTTCACGTTTCACTCATTACGTAGCGCATCCACCGGATCCATCCGCGCCGCCCGCCAGGCGGGGAAAAAGCCCGATATGACCCCAGTGAGCAGTGATACCAGAATGGCCAGACCCAGAATGGAAAGCGACATGCTCGCGGGCAGGAAATGCTGGACGACCAGGGTCAGCGGCCAGGCGATGCCCAGGCCGATGGCGCCGCCCAGCAGACAAATAGTAACTGCTTCAATGATAAACTGCATGAGGATGGTTCTGCGCTTGGCGCCGATGGCTTTGCGGATGCCAATCTCGCGAGTGCGTTCAGCAACCGAGACGAACATGATGTTCATGATTCCAATGCCGCCGACAAACAACGAAAGACCTGTAATGAAAAGGCCCACGGCGGCGATTGTCCCGATTACTTTGTGGACGATGTCCAGAATCTGGTCCTGCTGATTGATCGCGAAGTCGTCCGGATCACCGGGCGCCAGGCGCCGCGCCTTGCGCATGATGTGGCGCAGCTCCTCTTTGGCATCTTCCACTTCGGTTGTATCCCTTACCTTCACTTCGATCATGTCCACGCCCGTGCGCCGCTCCAAAACGGTGTTGAACTGGGTCATGGGAATGATGGCCTGATTATCGAAGTCGCCAAACATGTCGCCTTGCCTGGACAACACGCCAATGACTTCGAACGCGTGGCGATCTATGGCAACCTTCTTGCCGAGCGGCGGTTCGCGCGGGAAAAGGTTAGTGGCCACTGTCGTGCCGATGACACAGACAGGGCGGCCGCCATCGGACTCCGCGGCCGAAATAAATCGGCCATCGGCGATGGTCAGGCCGCCGCCGGTGAACAGGAGTTGGTCTGTAGTGCCCAGAATGGTGACGCCGCTGGCGCTGCGTTTGTTGTAGGTGATGAGGCGCTGAGAGAAACAGACCGGTGCAATCGCCCGCGCCATAGTGGCGCCTCTTTCGACTGCGGCCTCCTGTTCCGGGGTGATCTCGCGGCGTTTCTGGATCTTACGCCACTCCGCATCGGACTTTGGCCCCCAATCTTCCTTTTGGATGTAGAGAACATCCGCGCTGACAAACGAAATGCTCTTAAGAAAAGCTTTATCCAGCCCTTCAATGGCCGTGCCCATAAG
Source organism: Verrucomicrobiota bacterium (assembly GCA_003176045.1). Taxonomy (GTDB): domain Bacteria; phylum Verrucomicrobiota; class Verrucomicrobiia; order Limisphaerales; family UBA8199; genus PSRM01. The sequence goes on from PSRM01000173.1 coordinate 17,104, forward strand.
CGTGACCGTCACCACGCCGATCACAATTCCCAGCGTGGTGAGCACGGACCGGAGCTTGTTCGCCCGGATTGCCGCCCAGGCGATTTTCAGACCTTCGAAAAGCTCGGTGAAGAGAATCATGTCGGTGCGTGAAACGTGAAACGTGAAACGTGAGTGTAAAACGTGAAACGTGAAACGTGATTAATCCATCGGGACGGTTTGGAGCAATTCGACAAGCTGGTCGGGAGAGAGCGCAGGTGCCGAATCAATTTCTGTTCGATACTCAACTTCGTCTTCGTGAAGAAAAGCCCCGCTGGCGCGCTGCTCTGGCACCATTTTCAATAACAGGCGCGCAATGTGAGTAATGAGCACGATCCGATGCTGGGCTACCACATCACTGAGTATGTGCCTGCCCTTGTAATACCATCCGCGACTTTCTCTACTTGAGCCCAAGGCGTATTCATAGAACCGGGCTCGATCTTTACCACTGCCTCTTGAGTAGCCCTCCGAAATATTCGCCTCGATTGACCCGACGGCCCTGTACAACTGCCCTGCTGAATCCAGGGTGCGTCTGTCGCGCATTAGCTTTGTAGCGTCGTGCCACGCAAGATCTGCCAGGAAAAGCGAAAGCCGGTACGCCTCCATTTTCCAAATTGAATCCCCGGTTATCTCATTAGGCACTGCTTTCAACCAATCGTCAAAACTCATACTTGCGAGTGTTCTTCTCACGTTTTACGCTCCACGTTTTACATTCAGTTTCACGTAATTTTCCGCCGTCAGTGCTCATAACCAATCGCCGATGCGCATACTTCGCGAATGTCTTTTCACGTTTCACGTTTCACGTTTCACTTGCGTTTCACGTTTCACGTTTCACAATCTCGTCACTCGCAATCAGCCCATCGCGAATCCGGACGATTCTGCGGGAGCGGCGGGCGACGTCTTCTTCGTGAGTCACTACTATCAAGGTATGCCCTTTGGCGCAGAGTTCGTCGAACAAGGCCAGGATTTCATTGCCAGTCTTTGTATCCAGGTTGCCAGTGGGTTCGTCCGCCAAAAGGATTGACGGTTTGTTGACCAATGCTCTGGCCACTGCTACGCGCTGGCGCTGGCCGCCGGATAGTTCATTGGGCTTGTGGTGGACGCGGTCAGCCAGGCCCACGCTCGTTAGCGCTTCGAGAGCGACCAAGCGCCGCTCGCTGGCCGAGGCACCAGCATAGATCAGCGGCAGCTCTACGTTGCGCAAGGCATCAGCGCGCGGCAACAAGTTGAACGTCTGGAAAATGAACCCGATTTCTTTGTTGCGAATCTCGGCTAACCGATTGTCATCCATGTCGCTGACCAGCACGCCGTTCAGCTCATATTGGCCGGCTGTTGGGGTGTCCAGGCAGCCGATCAGGTTCATCAATGTGGATTTCCCCGAGCCGGACGGCCCCATGATAGCCACGTACTCGCCGCGCTTAATTTCCAGCGAGACTTCGCGCAGCGCGTGGATCGTCTCGGCCCCCATCTGGTAACGGCGGGAAAGCTGTTGGAGCCGTATGAGAGAGCCGTTTTTCATTTGATGTCCAAAGTCCAATGGCGGAAAGGGCCCGAGGGTCAGACGTAGGGTTCAGGGTTCAGGGGAGAACGTGAGCGGGGAGCGTGGCGAGCGTGAGGAGCGTCAGAGCGTGCGGAGCGTGGGGAGCGTGGCGGGACATCCAGCATCCAGTATCCAGTATCCAGCATCATTTCCGCCTCACGTTTCACGTTTCACGCATCACGCATCACTTCTTTCCCTTCTCTTTGTCTTTCTCTGAGGCGGCGCCTTTTCGGATTTTTTTGTCATCTTCGAGATCGCGATTGATGGCCTGATAACTGCCGGAGACGATTTCCTGGCCTTCGCAAAGGCCATCTGTTATCTCCCAAAAATCTTCGCTGCTAATGCCGATTTTGACGGGAACCATCTTCACGCGATCTCCATTGATGGAAAAAACGACATTGATGGGTTTGGGCGTTTCCTTGGCCTTTTTTGCGCCTTTGACGGTGTTGGTTCCTTCCGGCTCGGGTGGGTCCGCCGCAGCAACTTCGTTCGTCCTGGGAGCGCTTTGCCCTGACCGGGCCGGTCCATCCTGCCCGCGAGTAGAAGTCGAATTGGTGTTACCGGCTTCCGACGCTCCTCGCCCCTCGCCCCTAGCCCCTCGCCCCTGGTCCTTCGACCCCTTCTCCTCTTTCGGCAAGCGCGATGTCACACAAGCAAACGGCACGGTAAGCACATTGGTGCGGTAGCGCGTCTCGATCTCGGCCGTGACGGACATCCCGGGCCGGAACGCCTCTTTTTCCTCGACCCGGATCCGGACTTCGAATTTGGTGGCTTCCTGGCTGTTATTGTTGCCGCTGAAAGCAGATTGAGCGGAGTCCTTGGATGAGTTGGCGATTTCGGTCACGGTGCCTGTGAATTTGCGGTCCTTGAAGGCGTCC
>PSRM01000312.1 GCA_003176045.1 Verrucomicrobiota bacterium
TTCTTTTAACCCAGCGCGCCTAGTGCCTATTCCGCGCTCTATTCCTGCCGCGTTAGCGGCTCAGTTCAACGAGGCTTTGAAATCCTTGCACACGAGCAGTTTACAAAAAATTAGAGCCTCGTTACCTCGGCTGCTACAATTATTTCACGGCTTCGTAGCGTCAATTCGCGAATAAACCGGGTGCTCCTTGGGAAGCTAATCTTCCAATACTCTAAAACTCCCTGCGCTTGTTGATTCCAGGCGCAGGCGCTGGGTAGCGGCCATCCGCCATGGCCTTGAGCGGCGCGGGAGAAGACATCGTGAATTGATCTATGCCGGGGGCGTACTCGTGGTCGTGATTAAGCATGTCCTCGTAAGTGATCTCCTGACCGGTATGAGCAGCCATGCGGCCCATGGATGACACCACGCTGGCTTTCACGCCATACTCAACTTCGTTGTATGGTTTGTCGTTTCGGATAGCTTCCATGAGATCGTTCCATTCGTTCTGATAGGGATTGCCCTCGCCCTCCGGCGAAGTTGAGGTCCAGATCAATGAGGAGTGCTGGAGTTTTTGGCCTTTGAAGGTGCTGGAGGGCGCGCCGCAATCGCCGCTCTTCGCGGCAATGGCAATCCCTTTGGTGCCGTGGACGTAGCTCGAATAGATATCATTGCAACGGGCCATGCCGCGTCCATCCACGATCATCCTCGCCCCGTCCTCGAAGATGTACTCCACTGAATACCAATCGAAATTCTGGTCCACACAGAGACGCCCGCGGCCATCGTATCTGTAATGGCGCCCGCCCAAACCCGATGCTTTCACCGGCCAGGCGTTTTTCAGCCAGCAGAGTTGGTCAATGTGGTGGATGTAGTTATCCGAGTAAACTCCGCCGCTGGCCCACAAGAAACTGTGAAACCGCCGGATCTGCCAGAGCAACTCGCTCGGGTCGCCCGGCCATTTTGTGGCGAAGTTGCCCGTGCTCGGTCCCGCCATTCGGTAGCCTTGCATGAGAATCGGATCCCCGATTTCTCCATCCTGAATGCGCTTATGCAGCTCCTGGAACGGCCTGGCGTGGCGTGTCATCAATCCAACTGCCACCTTGAGGTTCTTCGCGCTGGCAGCCTCGGCCAGCTTGAGCATCTTGCGCGAGGTTGGGCCGTCCGCAGTAAGCGGCTTTTCCATGAAGACGTTCAGGCCTTTTTGGATTGCGTAGGTGAAATGCACCCAGCGGAAGGCCAGCGGGGTGGCGAAGATGGCAACGTCTCCCGGCTTAAGGCAGTCCATGGCCTTTTTGTAGGCATCGAAGCCTACAAACCTGCGCTCCGGCGGCGCCTCGACCTGCTTGCCACATTCGCGGCTAATGCTTTCGAAGCTCGAATTCAGCCGATACTCGAACACATCTGCCATGGCGACGAGTTTGACGGGCCCACCCTTCGAGCGGAGCGCGTCCGCCGCCGCGCCGGTGCCGCGTCCACCGCAGCCCACAAGAGCTACTTGAATGAGATCGCTGCCCGCGGCGTGGACAGTTGGCAGGGCGACGCCCGCCAGGGCGGAAGCGGCGGTAATTCGGGTAGTGGTGGACGCGGGCTTTGGAGGCGTGGAATTGGATGAGGAGGGTTGGTTCATAATAGTGCAGACGAGTGAAAGAGTATGTGAATTCAGTTATTATTAAATCACGGGCGGTTCCGATCTTTCCTGCGCACAGTTCCATCGTGCCAATCGATATCCTGCAGTGGGGTATGGTCCGCATCTATTTCTTCGACGCCCGGCAAAGCCTGGATTGCGGCGAGTAATTGTTCAATCTGAGCTGGATGTGCCATGCTCGTCAGCGCCAGGTTTGTTCAATTCCCAATAGTCATCCAAATCCTTTACGAAGCCAAGATAAACCATTATTCACGAGCCGATGCAGCGCTACAAATGGCTCCTGTTCGATGCTGACGGCACGCTGTTCGATTACGAGCGGGCGGAGAGCAGCGCGCTCAAGCAGGTCTTTGAATCACTTGGCGCCCGATTTGAGCCTGTTTATTTGGGCACCTATCAGCGCATTAACAACGAGTTGTGGCTAGGTGTCGAAAAGGGAAAACTGGCGCCTGATTTTGTCAAAATGCGCCGATTCGAACTGCTACTGGAGGAAATAGGGAACTCGCATGCGCCTGGCGAGTTCGCGTTGAAATACCTGGAGTGCCTCGCGGACTGCTCGGAACTAATCGAGGGCGCCGCTGAAACACTGCGCGCGCTGCACGGAAAATATCGCATGGCGATTCTGACGAATGGCTTGCACGCTGTGCAGCGCAGGAGACTGGAGCGGTCTGTGATTCGCCCGCACATTGCTGATATCATCATCTCGGAAGAAATTGGCTCGGCCAAACCGGCGAAAGAATTTTTTGATGCGGCTTTTTTGCGTCTGGAAATCGGTTCGCCGGGTGAAGCGCTGATGGTCGGCGACGGCTGGAACTCGGATATAATGGGCGCTATGCAATACGGGCTGGATGCATGCTGGTATAACCCCGGGCGCAAGCCGCGACCGAATGGATCCGAGGTTACGCGTGAGATTAGCTCTCTGAACGAACTTGCGGTGTGGCTTGGATAACCGGGAGATGCGCAAATCACTTAAATATGTAGCCCTTGTGCTGGTGCTAACGGCTTGCCATCGCCGCAACGAGCCTCAAGTTTCCACTCGCGACGCAGAGTTGCGAAAGGTCTTGATCGGAACCTGGGGGCAAGAGGGGCGCGGTGCTACCACGATTTTTGCGGACGGCAGCTTTTCCGGATGCTGGTCGAATAGCAACGGAACAAAAATCTGGGCTCTCGATGGAACATGGACGATTACCGATGACGTTTATGTAGCGACCATAACAAATAGCCAGTCTTGGGGAACGACCAACCGCGTGTCCGAGGGAAGGGTGGATCGGTTGCGGATCATCAGGCTAACAAGTGAGCAATTTGTGCATGAATCCGATGGGCAGACGAACTCGCTAATTCGCGTTAGGCAATGAGAAGTGCACTTTCCATGAATCGCAGTCCTGGTGGAAGTTCCCCCTCACCCCGGCCCTCTCCCCCTCGGCGGGGGAGAGGGAGAACCGCAGGCCGCGTGTATGCGATAGAACGTCCATGGTCGCAAGGCGTGTTTGAAAAGCGTTGAGGATCGCCCATGGTGATGCACCTAATTTTCCCGAGGTTTCGCTTTTTGTTCTTTGGACTCGGCATGCTCATTGTGCTGGGCTCCGGACCTCATGCATTCGGGGCGGAAGTGAAGGATCTCCAGGTCGGAATCGCTGGCCATGCCTTCGACCATCTCGGCTCGATTGGCGACCAGGCCGAGGCTGCGGCGGCGAGCGGGGCGACCATCATTTACGTGAGCGGGCTTGGCGGTTTGGGATACGAGGGATTGCCTACGCCCGCTGAATTGCGGAAGCAACGGCAAAATACTCTGGCCTACATTCGGGGCGCAAAGCACAAGGGCATCCGGCTCGCGATCGGCTACGTGTGCGCAACGTCCATCGTACATCTAGAAACCTTCGATAAGAACTGGCCACCGGAATTGCGCGCTCGGTTTAGGACGCCGCCTGCGGCCTGGCGGCAGCAGGACAGTATAGGCAAGCCATTACCCTCGTGGTACGGCGGGAGCTATCAGCCGGCGTGTATGAACAACCCGGATTGGCGCGCTTACGAGAAGTTCATGGTGCAGCAGCAATTGGAGGCGGGTTGTGATGGGATCTTTTTCGATAACCCTACGGTGCATCCTCAGGGGTGTTTTTGCCCCGCTTGCATGCAGAAGTTTGAGGTGTTTCTCAAACAGGAAGGTGTGGCATTGGTTTCCTCGGATTCAAATTCTGTGACTGCGATTCGCGAGGCAGCAAAGAAATATCCCGAAGCATTCCTGAGATTTCGTTGCACGATCGCTCGAGATTTTTTGGCTGAGATGCGCAGCTTCGCCCGAAGCAATAAGCACGGCGCACTCGTGACAGCAAATAACTCGCTCAATTCGCCTGGCGCGCTGTACTCCCAGTGCCGAAGCTACGCTTACAACATTGATGAGATGAGCAAAGCGGAGGATTTGGTGGTTGTGGAGGACATGATGAGCCAGCCGCGGCTGCTGCCTGATGGGAAAGTTTTCGAATACACCCCAACTTACAAACAGCTTCGTGCCATTAGCCATGACAAACCAGTTGTGGCTGTGACAATTGCAGAAGCCGATTATCATACGCCACCCAATCTCACCCGGTTGGCCATGGCTGAGGCCGCTGCGAACGGGGCCTCCTATCTGTCGTGGCCAACCTGGCCTGAGAAGGAACGGGCGCGGATGATTTCCGCGCTTCGTCCGGAAGCGGACTTTCTTAGGCAGCATGCAGGAATTTTGAACGATGTGCGGCCACGCCGGGACCTCCATCTGTTCCTCCCATTTCGAAACTGGTTGAAGGCCGACCATTGTAGGGCGTCTGATTTGGCAGCAGAGCTTGCCCGCGCCAACGTCCAATTCGAGGTGGTTTGTGAGAATGATTTGCTGGGAGCGCATTGGCCCGCCGCCAAAGCTCTGCTGGCTACAACTCGCGCCGATTTCAATGCTCACGAACTTGAGTGGGTGGATCAATTCAGCCGGCAAGGCGGCGCCCTGGTCACAGCAGAAAAACCGAACTGGCTCGAAGACGTAAGGCGCGCGGTGAGCAAACCCTCCGTGCTAATCAGCGGCGCATCGAACGTCCGTGCCCTGGTTTGCGATCAGAAAGACCGGACGTTAGTTCACCTGCTGAACCTTAACATCCATCGGCTTTCCTCGTTCGAGGATAAGGTCACGCCGATTTCTGATTTGCGCATTGCCGTGCGGGTGCCGCGCAAAAAAGTTCGTTCCGTCCAGGCCCTGACTGGCGATTCGGGTGCTTCGAGTGGTGCATTGCATTTTTCCGCGACGCCAGAAGGGGTTGAGTCTCTCGTTGTAGTCACGGTCCCGCGTTTGGAGATAGCGACTATCCTGAGTGTGCAGTGAGGCACGAGTGGAACACCGAATTCCCATTTTGGGCTCAGCCGTTACCTGCCACCTTCGCTCCCGGTTCCGGTTTGCCGATTCCGATTTTTTTGAGGAATGGCTCGATGGAACGTTTGCGGCCCAGGAATTTTTCGATGGAGATGTTCACGTCGCGGGAATCGCCGGGCTCGTAGATTTCCTTGCGCAGGCGGCGGCCAGTGGTCTGGTCGAAGTAACCGTTGGGAGATTGTTCGAAAACCGTGGCCATATCGGCAGCAATTGCGTCAGCCCAGGCGTAGCCGTAATAGGCGGCATCGTAGTGCATGAGATGCCCAAAGTAGGCGACGAACGCCGTATCGGGCACCAAAGGCAGGAACACGTCACGGAGAACTTTGTTGGAAAGCGGGAGGGCTTCGTTGGCGTTGGAGTCGTGGATTTTCGTGTGCAGCTCCAGGTCCGTCAGGCCGAAGGAGAGCTGTCGCCGATAGCGGGTGCCTTCGGTAGCCAGCTTTGCTTCTTTAAGTTTTGCCAATATTTCGGCGGGGATTTTTTTCGAGTGATCGCGATAATCGGCGGCGAAGCTATCCAGCACTTTTTTGTCCCAAACCCAGTTCTCGAGCATTTGCGAGGGGGCTTCGACAAAGTCGCGCGGGACGCTCGTGCCGGAGAAGCGGCCAAATTTGGCGCGGGTGAGGATCGAGTGCATCGCATGGCCGAACTCATGAAAAAGTGTTTCGACATCGGTGTGGGCCATCAGGGAAGGCTTGTCCTTGGCCGGGGGAGGAAAATTACAAATGAGCGCGACGGTTGGACGCTGATACTTGCCGCTGGGCAAAAGCTTGCCCTCGATGATGCCGAATTGTGCGAAGTGATTGTATTTGCCCTCGCGCGGGAACATATCGAGATAAAACAAGCCCATGGGTTCGCCTGTCTGCGAGTCTGAGACGGCGTAGAGTTGGAGGCTGTCCACCCACTTGTACGGAGGCTCGACCTGCTCGAACTTCAGGCCGAAGATGGATTGATAGATACGGAACATTCCCTCGAGCACGCGGTCGTAAGGGAAATAGACGCGCAGTTGCTCGGCATCCACGTCGTATTTTTCCTTCTTGAGCTGGTTGCTGAAATAGCGCCAGTCCCAAATGCTTATTTGGGCGTTGGCATCACCAGTTTCTTTAACTTTTAATCGGCGAAACTCGCCGATTTCGGCATCGAACTTTGGCTGCAACCCGGTTTTGAGCTTCTCGAGGAAGTCGATGGCGGTCTGCCCGTTTTTAACCATCCGGACCTCGGTTTGATAATCGGCCCAGGTTTTATAACCGAGCTTGTGGGCGATATCATCGCGCAATGGCAGGATCTTCTCCAATAACGGAATGTTTTGTTCGCGAGCGAGGTCATCATGGGCAATCAGCAGTTTCTTGCGGGTTTCCTCCTTTTTCGCATTGTCCATCACCCGGATATATTGGACGGTAACATTTGCCAGCACGGTGTATTCGTCATCGCCAGTCTTGACCTGTTCCAGGAAAGAGTCGGGGACGCCGTCCAGTTCGGCCTTTGTGAACTTAACGGCCTTTCGCGCTTTGGTGACGTTGGATTCGAAATCGGTTTGCATTCCTTCGAGATCCTTGCGCATGCGTTCCACTTCATCGCGCTGGGCTTTTGGCAGCTCCAGCCCGGCTCGCTTGTAGTCGCGCATGGTGTCGGACAACAACTTCGCGTCCTCTCCGCTAAGCTTGGGTTTCTTGCTGGCATAAGCTTTAATAGCGCGATAGACATCCTCCCGGTATTCAAGGCCCACCACCCACTGCTGCAATTCCTTTACGGCGCCGGTGGCGGCGTCACGCATGGCCTCGGAAGTGCTCGTCTCCTTGATCAGGCCAAGCCGATTCATGGTGCCGCCGATCTCATAGCTGATATCGTCCAGAGCGCGGATGGTGTTTTCGAATGTGACCTGGTCCGGCTTGAGGGCTGCAATGGTATCGAGCCCCGAATTGCCTCGGTCGATGATTTGGCTGACGGAAGCCTGGACTTCGTTGGTCGAGACCTCGAGTTGGGGGAGGCTGACTACGGTGTTGAACTCAGTGGCCCGTTTCCGGAAGGCCTTCAGGCGTTCCACTTGATTGGTTTGGGCGGCGAGTCCATTAGAAACGGCGAACATAGCAGCAGTGAATACGAAGAGTATGATTTTCCAGTTCATGGGGTAGATGTAATTCGGTTTAAGTGAGTCAAGCCAAAGGCATTTGAAATTTTTAACCACGGATGGACATGGATGAACACGGATAAAGAGCTTAAACTGAAGTACTTTTTTACCAATTTTCGACCAGCAGTCCCTTGCCATGCCCGCAAATTGATAAGCGATTCGGCAGAGATTGTCAAATCCGCAGGTTAGCCACGTCTGCCGGTGTACGGAGCGCGGTCCCGCACGGCGGGACCGCTTCACGCTCCGAACGCACGGAAACGCCAGGTTGACCTGGTCCGTTCATCGCACTGCGGGCGTTGAAGCGGACTAAAGTCCGCGCTCCTGCACGGTGGTTTTTTTGTCCCTAGCGGCCAGCCGGATGCGCCTGAATTAGTTGGAGAGAACTGTTTTGGGCCGCGATTTTGTACGCAAGATCGGTCGTCCTGAAACGTATATATAATATATGAAGAAAGTGAAGGTGGAAGATGAATGGGAACGCTCCTGCGGGGTTTGTCGTCTGGGGGGTTGACCTGGCCCCTTATGGGCCGGTGGAATTGCCCACGCTTGTATCCTGGATCAAGGACGAGCGAGTGTTGGCTGATACCTGGGTGTACACGGTCAAGGCAGGCGCCTGGCAGAAGGCGGCCGAGATCCTGGAACTCCAAATGTTCTTCTCGTCGAAGGCCCCAGCCAGACAGGGGCATAATCGGTCCGCGGCGCCGGCCATCTCACCCAAGTGGCTTCGCCGGGTGAAGATTCTGGCCACGTTGAGCGAAGCGCAGCTCGAACGGTTGGGCGGGTTTATGGAAATCCAAAAAGTCCCGCAATGGGCCACGGTGGTCAGGGAAGGCGAATCTGGGGATGGCATGTTTTTTATCCTGGAAGGCGAATTTCGCGTCCGCACGCACGTTGCCGGACGCGAGACGGTCCTGGCCACGCTTGGGACGGGCGAGTTCTTTGGGGACATGGGCCTGCTGGACCGCGGTCCTCGCTCAGCCGACGTAGTGGCCAACACCGATGGCATGGTGGCGATGATTTCTCGCTCCAGTTTCGAACGCGTGGCCGCGGAAGCGCAGGACCTGGCGGCTCCGCTGGCGCTGGCCATGGGCAAGACCCTGAGCGCGCGCATCCGCAAGGCCGACAAGCGGTTGACGGATTCCTTGAGGCTTGCTTGCGCGGTGGCGTAGGGCGCGACGGACGCATCTTGATACCGCCACGGCCCAGGAGCACAGCCTTGTAAACCCTCGATCTTTCGTTCCTTGCCGAAGGGGAGGGATGCGGGGACAAGGCTGTCCCCGCTCCGTGGGGGGCGAAGCGCCGGGGGAGTTGGCCGGCGCCTCGCCTGGGCCTCTGCGGACTGGGCGGGTATGCTCGCGATTCAACCGTGATATAAATGTCAAAGAACGGAAGCCGGAGCTAAACGCACCGACCACAAAGCATTAAAAGTTTAAAAATTGAGCCGGGCTGCTTTTCCGCTGGGGCCAAAAGAGCCATTTTTGGAGGGGGTGGGGGTGCCATGGGACAAAGCTGCCTTTTGGGCCACTTTAACGGTAACGATGTCCGTTGATGGCCGGTTATGGCCGTGATTGGGCAGGTGTTGGGCTGTTAGAAGCATGTGTCGAGTGTCAGGTGTCGGGTGCCGAGTGTCAGCAACGGGAGCGCTGGAATGCTGGAATGATGGAATGCTGGAATGTTGGAATGCTGGAATGTTGGAATAAGCAAGCGAGGGTTCAGGGTTCAGGTTGCAGTGGTTTTTGGGTTATGAATGACAATTCAAAAAGTTCTAATGAAATTTTTTGGCGCAATTAGGCGCAAACGGCTGCAAATCGCTGCAAACGAGCGCAAATCTGGCGGAAGATTTGCGGCGCAGTTGCAATGGGTTTGCGGTTGATTTTCAGTGCATTTGCGGTGGTTGTTCGGCGCGGAGTGGGATAGGCAAAATGATGGTGGCAAAATGATAATCGGAGGGGGGTGGGGGTGGTGAGCTTGTTGGGCTGCTCTGGACTGCTCTCGGTTGCTGTTGGCTGCTCTGGGATTCGACAAAGTTTTCGACTAAGTTTGCGATTAAGTTTGCGACTAAGTTTACGGCGCCATGGCTCTCTACTATAGGGAGAATGTTCAAATTGAGCGTGATTGGCGGAGCTAAGTGGCTGAAGACCAGGAACTTAGTTCGTTTTACTGATTTCAAATTGATGTTTCATGTCTCACCACTCAATGGACCTCAAGGTTCTACGCCTCGTGCGCCTCCTCGGATCGGGGAAGCCGTGCGCGAGGCGAGGAGAGGCATTTGCCTGTGAATGGGCCCCACACCCGAATCGAGCATCCTTGTGCGCTCACGGTATGAGTATTGCACAATAGATGTGTAGTGCAAATAATTTGCTCGATTATGTAAAACTACCTTTCCTGGTATGTCGCAACGTTTGCTCAGAGCGGAAATGAACCAATGCTGCGGCTGCTAGTGCCAGGAATGTCAATTTTAGAGAACTGGAGGAGTGCGGCCCATTCTGGTTTTAGGAGGAGGCCGGTTTTGTAGGGGAGCATGACTGCGAACCACCCCCGGCCATTACTCCGCCATGCGCTTGGCATCATTTCAAAAAATGCAATTTGCATGGCAACGTGGAGAACCGACCCCGTTCCGTTCATGGAGAACCGACCCCGTTCCGTTCAGCAGCTAGCGGCACGACATGCGCTGGAGAATCTCCCCGGACCCCCTCGACGTAAGCGCCTCAGCAGGAAACACTTAGGGCTTAACTAAGGGCCATTCCGGTCTGACCCTTTTTACTTTTCACCTCTTGCGGGCAGCAAAGGAGCTTGGGATTGCCATTTCAAGGCGGATACACTCTAGAGAAATCGTTGGTGTCGACGCTAATCCGAACGTGAGCTACGCGGACGGATTTTACGCCTGTTACGACTCGATTCGTGTTAACGCTGACGATGGTTGCCTTTGTTGAATGGGTGTCCATCACGGGTATTCCAAGGCCGGGGCGCTTGTCAGCCTGTTGCTGCCAGTAAGCACCGTCGACCATATTGCCGAGCAGAAAATCCCAAAATATCACGTACGTGGCAGAGTTCGACCTTTTGAGGTCATCTACATCCCGGACGAGGCTCGCGTCCTGGAGGATGATGCCATCGATGGGCCGGCCATATTGGTTCGTCATAGTGGAGAGAACAACGCTAGCCGCTGCGAAGAGCTTTGCGTCCTTTTCGGGAGGAAAACCCAGAGGCTTTCCGGTCTCGACAGAGGATTTGCATCCGAAAAGGAACAAAGCCGCGATTCCAACCATAAGAGCGCGATGAATGATGAGCCCTGTCATTTGCCGATATTTTGCGCCTTCAACTCTGCCTTACGCGGACGTTTTCGCCGCGTCAGCGGGGTATCAGCTTGCGAATTTGCCTTTCCATGTCCGACCCTGACGTTTCGGGATTGAACCATGTTTCGAGCAGCGCCTTCGCAATCGCGGCTGCACGTGCTGACAGAGCACAAGAGAATTTTAAGAAGGAGATCGGATTTGGCAGAGCACCCTCGCCGAAAGTGTCTACGAGTGCGCCTACCTCTAGGCCCTCGCCTTTAGGTAGGTATTGCTCGATGCACACTGCTTTGTTCTGGATCTTCGAGTACAACGAGTAAATGGGGCCCTCCTCGGGCTGCAGATCGGCTCCGCTTTTGTGGATGCTTAGCCACGGCTCCCAAAGTTGGCCTTGATGCTTCTGTTGCAACAACTCGGTGCAAAGGCGGTGCCAGTACTCTCGCGTTGCGTGGTATTGCTCCCGATTTAGAATGAACTGCGTGCGAAGGCGGTTAACCATATCAGTAGGCGATTACGGCCATGGGACCTGAGTAGCGCCGGTATATCGGGGGCGGGGCAGGATCATCCACAAAAGCAGAGCCCGTTACTACCTCTACATCGAGGTGCCAGCATCGCCCCGCATTCTTTGGCCATGATTTCAGATAGAATGCCTGAACTCCAGTGCTGGAGCGGCCATTCACCCACTTTCGGGCATCATCAAACGATTCCTCTAGTAGGTTCCGAATCCTTGGGTTCAACTGACCACGCAGGATTTCAAGGCGTTCGAGACCTTGGCTCTTGGTTAACGGCACTTCCCGGCGCCAGATCACCCGATTCTGGGGAAACTTCTGAAGCCCTCCGTACTGAGCGTGCCACTCGCCAGCGTGAGGCGCATTGTCCCCCTCCTGATCGGGCTTCTTATCGGGCTTCGCCGCCCCCGGTCTCGGCTGAACTTGGGGTTGCGGTTGCGGCTGCGGAAGCGTCCCCGGCTGCGGCGCGATCACCGGGACTGGTGGCATCAACCCCGTACCCGGGATTGGCTGGAACTGGCCGAGGCCGCTAGTGCTCGTACTAGTTGGCCCTGGACCGATTCGGATTATTGTCTCGCTTCCAGCTAGCTCTGGTCCGGCACGCAGGAAAAGGTCTACTGGTGGAGATGCTAAAAATATCTGGCGCCCGTCCGAGTCGGCGAACTGTTGAGGCGAATTGTAGGAAAAGCCAAAGAGGTTCATTCCAGCCGACTCCCCGATGGCATCCCTGCTCAGCCATCTCCCCGTGCTCGGATCGTAATACCGGTAGCCGTAATAATATAGGCCGGTCTCCCAGTCATAAAACTTGGTGGAGAAAAGGAACGGATTGGTGAAAGCCATCGGACCTGTGGCCCGGAGCACTTGGCCGAAGGGGCCGTATTCGTATTGGGCAGCGACGTTGCCGGTGGCAGCGTTGACCAGCGCAGCGACATTCCCGTTGCCATCGGACACATAGAAGTAAGTCCCGGCGTTCGTGCCGGAATAGACGGTCATCGAGATCAAGCCGCCGACGCCACCGGCGCCTTGGGGAGTGCCGCTCAGGTCCAATCCCCAGGTGAATGAGTAGAGCAGGTTCGTGTTGATGTCCAGGACTGCGATCAAGTTCCAGCCGTCATAGACGAAGTTCTGCCGCGTGGCGAGGCCGTAGCTCAACACCGTTGGACGCCACGGAAATACATCCTTGGTTACGCGCCGGCTGAGCGGATCATACGAGCAAGCTACGCGCTGGTAGGGAATGAGCGGATCAAAAAGCGTCGCGCGGTTTTCCGTATCGCATGTAATTGAAAATCGCCCATTATTGGTCAAGTTGCCATCGGGGTCATGGGCGAAGATCTGAGGAGTTTGGGGAAGGAAGATGCTGCCGAGATTCGTGGTGATCGTGTCGGCATTGGTCCCGTTTTGCAGCACAGCCAAGGTACTGGCGCTCACCCAAACCGCACCGGTTGAGTTATTCGGAACGAGTTCGGTCCAGAAATAGTCGGCGTGGCGAACGGTTTTCGCGTAATTGCCCGCCGGCGTGGAAAGCGGACCCGCCGGGGACCAGAGTGTGAGGGTTGCATTGCTATTGGCAGAACCGATCACTTCCAAATAGGGTGGAACGTTCCGGCTCAAGATCTGATTTAGATTATTGTTTGTGTAGGCTGCAAAGCGCATGGAGCTTCCCCACTGGTCACCGCCCGCCCGAGTCGTTAGCCGGTTTCCGATATCATCGAACGTGTGCTCGAATTGCTGGCCAGCGACAAGTGTGCCGTCGGCCCAGTAGTGCTTCGCTGATGTTACTTGCCCGAGTGAGTCATAACCAAAAAGCCAATATGAGCCATCGGCCCAGGTCACTTTTGTCCGCTGATTGGCGCTGTTGTATTGATAGGTGAAGCTGGCGATGACGGTTGAGCCGACTGTCCAGGTGAGATTAGTCAGGCGGTTAAGGTTGTCGTATTGGCGCGTCTGGATCATGCGCAGGGAGCCATTGTTGGTGTAAAAGATTTGGCTGATCAGCGGGGAATTCGCGAGGTAGCTGTAAGCGGCAGTGTTGGTACCGTCGCGGACGGTTTTGAGGCGTGAAGCGGCGTCGAAGCCGAAGGAGGAAGATAGGAGTTTGGAGTTGGAAGATAGGAGGGCCAGGTTGGTGCGGCGCAAGAGCGGATCCAGACTGTTGGTGACGGAGAGGCCAGCAAGAGGGCCGGTGGTGTAGGCTTCGGAAATGAGATCGCCCGCATCGTCCAGAGTGCGCGAGATTGAGGACAGGGAAAGAAATGTCGAGGAACTGGCTATTTGGCGCCCGCGCCGATCAAATGCAGTGACCAGGCCAGGACTCGAGTCGGAGTAACTGATAGCGCCGACGTCGCCGGCGCCGGTCCAGGAATAAGTTGTGTTCGTGCCGCGCGCCCAAGTGCGGCTGCTCAAGCGGCCAGCGGCAGTATAGCCGTAAGCGGGACCAGGCGTGTTACCGGGATAGGTTTTGCCGGTGAGGAAGCCGCGGTATTGGTCGTAAGCCCAAGCGGTGGCCCTGGAGCCGGTGGTCGGAAAAGCGGTCCAGTTTGTGAGACCGTTTTGGCGCCGTTGAGAATCGAAGCCGCTGGCCGATGGGTAGGTGCGCGCGCCGGAGATGGTGCGCGGCTGGCCGGTGGCATAGTAATCGTTTGTGACGATGCCGCCATCGGGCAGGACTGTTTTGAAGAGGCGGTTCATGTTGTCGAAAAAGGCAGTCGTGGATTGCTGGCTCTGGCCCGCAGCGGGGACGGGAGTAACGGAATTTGTGATATTATCGGCAGAGTCGAAATAATTTGTGGTGGTTCCGGTGCGGGCGTCGGTGATGAGATTCGGCCGGTCATGGGCATCATGGCCGATGAGCGTCTGGCCGATTTGGGCGCCGTTAGCGTCTTTGAAGGTGATGGAAATGGGGCGGCCATGGCCGGGGTCAGACCGTAGAAAGATCCGTCGGCTCCATTATCCATCGGCATATGCAAGGATGGGGTTGTTCGGCTCGCCTCGTCAAGGTCGAGTCGCGGCCTTTTCTACGGTCTGACCCCGCCCATTACGCCCATTATTTCAAGTCCAATTCTTTTGCCACTCGGCCCGATGGCTATCCCATCGTACTCTCTAATCTGTCCCGCAGCGTTTTTAAATCTAACCTTACGCTTTATCACCGTCCAGCCGGGGCGCTTTTCGATCGCTTCCCAGACTTCTTTTTCAGCTAGAACGCCTGGGCTGAGCTCGCCGGCGCCCTTGTTCACAAATCTCCCTACGCTGTCGCGGCCCTGTTCCTTCAAGAGAGTTCCGCTGGTCTTCTCGACGATTTTGTCCGCAAGCGCTGCTGACTTCTGTTCGGCAAACTGGGAAGCTTCCTGCTCCAGTTTTCTGATTAGTTGTTGCTCCGCGGCTCCGGCTGCTTTCCCCTCGCCAGGAATGGCACTCCCGAGGATCTGCACCACGACGACCGCGCCGTAAAACGCGCTCTTACAACGCTGCGAGCTTCCGGATGCCGCCCCCGCCTTTGCGGCGTTTTCTTCCACATCCCGAGCGCCCCAGAAGTCGATAATAGCGGACATCAAGATTCCGCCAGCGGCCTTGACATAGCCGCCTACTCCTCCGCTGGCAATTCCACTCCCCGTGGCCGGGGTCAGACCGTAGAAAGATCCGTCGGCTCCATTATTCATCAGCATATGCAAGGATGGGGTTGTTCGGCTTGCCTCGTCAAGGTCGAGTCGCGGCCTTTTCTACGGTCTGACCCCGCCCACGTTCGAATTCCTCACTCTGAATGCCTCTTCGGGGCGCCTTGCCGCTGTGCACCGCTCTAGCCCCGAATCCAGAAATTGTCGCGCGCAGATTGTCCAGAGGATTCTTCATGTTGGAGTGTTAGTAGGCAAAAATGAGGTCTTCTCCAACGGCTTCGGCTGCGGCTGATACACCGCAGGTCGCTATTACGGTTAATCAGGCATGACGTTGTAATTTCGGTGGGACGGATAAGAACACTTGGGCGATTCACCAATTTTGCCCACGCTATATGTACCACCTTGGGGACAAACCGGCCATTCTTTTATATACGGCGCTAGATCCTTTTTTTCCACTGGTGCTCCATTGGTAAGCCCATGTTCTGAAGCAAACAAGACCTTCGCGCCGTCTAATATGCGCAGATTTGCAAGGCAACTACTTTGAGACTTCTCTTTACATGACGTTAAAGACATGATTGCGAAAGAAACTAGCACAAAACAAAGCTGACGGTACAAGGGCTCCAAAGACCGTCTACGCGACTCCAACCAGTCCCGACTCGCTGGAGAGAACCCGTCGCTTAGATTGCCCCAACCGCTGGGGATTTTGGAGGTGGAGTTAAGACTCATGATCAGCACTCATTGTCCTCGAAGTCCAGCTAAGCAGGCCCCAAAAGAGCAGTCTTGATGGAGGCGGGGATCAATCGGGTTCCCGGAGCAATCAGTAATGGCCCCGGTGTAACGCTCTGGCGTGACCCAGGGCCCGAGAGGATACTCTTGCCTGAACGGGTCAGGCGAGCCACCAGACCTGGAGAGAGTGTTCTCTGTATCGCCCCACCAGTCGAACATGATTTCGCGAGGAGCAGTGCTAGCGCTTGTGTAGCCGCGACATACCACCACTTGGTGATCATGACGAAGAATATTATAATCAACTCTGTCCCTGTTTTCGAGGTAGCAGACCCAACACTTGGGGAAGGGCGCTAGCCACCGCAGAATGTCCGACGAAGAGTTCACGCAGGATGCACCAGGTTTGCCGAGTGCGGCAGGCAATAGATTTAGGACACCAGCCTTCGCTACAGCCCTATTGTATCTTCTATTAAGTTCGTTCTCGCCTTTTTGGCGACTCTTTTCATCACAGCAAGCACGCATAGCATCGGGAAGCGTTGGGGCGTTAGTCGGCGCAGGGGGAGGAGCGGGAGGAGGTTGAAACATTGGTCCCTCCCAAACAGGCATTTCCAGGCCGAAAGGGTCATAAAAGGACACGGGCGCGTTCAGGACGAATGCGTACAAATTCTTGCCCCCAGCTTCCATCAAAGGGTCTCGGTCGAGCCACCTCCCCGTGCTCGCAGTGTAGTAGCGACGTCCGTAATAAAGCAGGTCGGTCTCATCATCCTCGTATTTGGTCGAGAACCGGAAAGGGTTGGTCTTGGCCATGGGGCCTGTGGCGCGGAGGAGTTCGCCGAACGGGCCATATTCGCACTGTGCCGCGATGCTGCCGTCGCCGGCATTGACCAGTGCAACAACGTTCCCGTTTCCATCGAACACGTAAAAATAAGTCCCCGCGCTGGTGCCAGAATGGACCGTCATCGAGATCAGACCACCCACGCCTCCGGCACCCTGCATGGTGCCGCTCAAATCGGTGCCCCAGGTGAAGGAATAAAGCAAGCCGTTAGTGCTGTTCAGAATGCCGATTAAGTTCCAGCCGTCATAAACGAAGCGATTGGTGGACTGCGCCACGTAATTCGAACCACTCCAAGCTGAAACGACCTTCTGGATGCGCCGGCCACGATCGTCATAAGCGCAGTCCACCTTTACTTTCGAGCCGTCAGGGGCATTTGTAAGGCTGGTGAACGAAATCGCCCGGTTCTCGGCATCCCAGGCGACGGTAAAGCGGCCGTCGCTGGTCATGTTTCCATCCGCATCGTAACTGAAGGTTTCCGGCGTTTTTGGAACGAAAATATTCCCCACATTGGTCGTTTCAAGATCGCTGCTGGTTCCATTTTGTAATACGGCCAGGTTAGTGACGGCTATCCAAACGGCCCCCGTCGTGTTGTTAGGCGCCAGCTCGCCCTGGAAAAAATCCCCGTGCCGTGTGCTCTGAGAGTAGTTGCCTGCCGGGGTCGAAAGCCGCCCGGCAGGAGACCACAAAGTGAC
>PSRM01000040.1 GCA_003176045.1 Verrucomicrobiota bacterium
AATTTTCCGGGCTAACGGTACTATCAGGATGCGCCCGTGGCGACTGCGGATCACGTTTCACGTTGCCTTTTCGCCTTTGCTCACGCATAACAGAGCGCATGTTGGCGAAGGTTTGTTCGGCGGCAGTGAGCGGAATTGAAGCGTATCCTGTGGAAGTCGAGGTAAACGCAGGGTATGGGGATACCATGCTCGTGGTCGTCGGCTTGCCGGATACGGCGGTGAAGGAATCCCGTGATCGGGTGACGACGGCGCTGATCAACTCGGGGTTTACGTTCACTTTTGGCCGGACCACGATCAACCTCGCTCCGGCGGATGTGAAGAAGGAGGGGCCAAGCTTTGATTTGCCGATTGCGGTCGGCATGGCGGCGGCCAGTGAACAAATCGAGAGCACGGTGCTGGATCGCTATGTGATGGTCGGCGAGTTGGCATTGGATGGGGGAGTGAGGCCAGTGAAAGGAGTTCTGCCGATAGCGCTGCGGGCGCGAGCGGAAGGGATGACTGGCATTCTGGTGCCGTCGGACAATGCGCCGGAAGCGGCGGTGGTTACGGATCTGAAGGTCATTCCGGTGAAGAACCTGCGCGAGGCCACCAGTTTTCTGGAGGGCGAAATCCAGATTCCGCCGACGCAAGTGGACGTGACCGAGATTTTCGCGCACACGAACGATGACGAAAACGATTTCGCTGAGGTCAAAGGCCAGGAATCGGTCAAGCGCGCGCTGGAAATCGCCGCGGCCGGCGGGCACAATGTTTTGCTCATTGGTTCACCAGGCACAGGTAAATCCATGCTGGCGAAGCGGTTGGCGACGATTCTGCCGCCGTTGACGCTCGAAGAATCGCTGGAGACGACCAAGATTCACAGCATCGTCGGGTTGCTTTCGCCCGGCCAGGCGCTGATCACGCGGCGTCCGTTTCGCGCGCCGCATCACACCGCCAGCGACGCCGGTTTGCTGGGCGGGAATGTGAATCCGACACCGGGCGAAATCTCGCTGGCGCATAACGGGGTGCTTTTCCTGGATGAATTGCCGGAGTTCAAACGCAGCGTGCTGGAGACGTTGCGGCAGCCGCTGGAAGAGGGCCATGTCACTATCTCGCGCGCGGCGGGCACGATGACCTTTCCGGCGCAATTCATGCTTGTGGCGGCGATGAATCCGACCCCCGACGGCAAAATGCCCGCAGAATCCAGGAGTTCGCCGCGCGAAATCCAGGCTTACCTGGCCCGCATCTCAGGTCCGTTGCTGGATCGCGTGGACCTGCACGTGGAAGTGCCGCCGGTGAAGTTTCGCGAGATCAGTGCCGAGCGCACCGGCGAAAGCTCGGCTGAGATTCGGGAGCGCGTGGTAGCGGCGAGGAAGCGTCAGCAGGAGCGGTTCAAGGGCCGCGCCAAAGTGAGTTGCAACGCTCGCATGGGCACGCGGGAACTCAAACAGTACTGCGCACTGGATGAAAACGCGAAGAACTTGCTCCAATACGCGATGAGCGATCTGAACCTGAGCGCGAGGGCGTATGATCGTATTCTAAAGGTGGCGCGGACGATGGCGGATTTGGGAGGGCTGGAGAATATCAGTCCGGACAATGTGTCGGAGGCGATACAATATAGGAGTTTGGATAGGCAGATTTGGGGCTGAGGAAACTTCAAAGTTCAAACAGCAAACTTCAAGGAAGCTTCGAATACCAAACTTCAAAAAACTCTAAATGAACGCTAATACAGAGGTAACTTGTGGTCGGGTGCCAGCGCCGTTCATGCTTGGTGTCGGGGTAGTCATTTTATGGGTAAAATGAGTTTGGAACTCTCGTCCGGGGATTGTATGGTTCGAGCATGACAGCAACCGCCGAACGCGTTTTACGAGAGATCCGCCAGCTTCCGCCAGCCGAGAGGAATGAAATCTGGGAAGAGCTTCGCCACTTGGTCCTGGACCTTTCCGCCCCCTCTGCCACCGATTTGCCTCAGGTTTCTAATGAAGAATTCGAAGCTGCCCTGGAAGAGGTAACAGGTTGTACCTCGGGCAGCGGGTCGCTGGAACGGTTACTGCAGGACAGACAGCGCGATCGTGACAGGGAGCAGTCTTTGCTACAATCCAGAGCCAAGGACCAGGGCCGTGGCTGACCGCTTCCTGCTCGACAGTTCGGCCTTCATCACCCTGACTGATCGCGAGCCGGGTGTCGAGCGGGTGCGCGAGCTGCTCAAAGCTGCCAAGCGGGGGGAAATAGAACTGTTTTCGACCTTCGTTTCGCTCACGGAGCTGCAATACATAAAAACTTATGACAATGGAGCTGCTTGGGCTAACCGAATGATGAATGCAGTCCGAAAGTTCCCTGTTCACTGGGTCCACTCGGATGTGACGCTTTGCGCCGCCGCCGCTGATTTGAAGGCGACCTACACAATTTCTTTCGCAGATTCGTTTGTCGCCGCCGCAGCAGTGCGGCTTGACGCAGTCCTGGTTCATAAAGATCCGCAATTTGCGCCTCTCGCCCACCTCGCTCAGGAAATGCTCCCGCCAAAGACCGCTGCAACTCCTCGGACCTGAAGGCACCGCAATATGGGTCGCAATAATCTGAAACTGCAGTGAGTTCGGACTCGACTTGAGGTTTATGCCTGGGTTTCGCGTTCGGATCAATGATTTGCCGGAACAACCCGGGGAGCGAAAGATTTCGCAACACTGGTTTTTTCTGCTGATCGGGTTGGTTCTGCTCGCAATGGGGCTGAAAGGTCTGCGGGATTATGTTACTCTAAAAGGGCCGCCATTGGCGGAGCTTCACCAGTTGAAGCTTGCTGATGTGACTAACGTAGTCGTCGTGCCTGAAATTCCCGGCAGCGCGAGAATTGACAACATCTGGCTGCAGACCTTGGAGGGCGCGAAAATCCGCTATCGGAATCGATTCCCTTACTTCGAGGAAATCCGGCGATTGAATCCGGACTACGGTTTGTTGCTGGATGAGACGAATCGGGTTTGGGGTATCACCAAGCGTTCGGGCGAAATCCTGGATCGGAATTATTTTGAGGAATACAACATTGAAGCCAAGAGTGTAGGAAAAATTTGCGGCTCGTTCTTTGCGATTTCTGGCTTTGTATTGCTGTTTCTTTTCGTTCAGTGGGAAAGGCTATCCCGAGCCGGCAAACTGACGCCTCAGAGCCTGGCTACGGCTCCTCAGATCCTGCGACCGGTTCGTCTCCGGCAAATCATGCTGTGGGGCGCCATCATCGCCTACGCCATCTTTTGTGTTACGGTAATTTTTCCGCTGCTTGCAGGAAAAGGCCCGGTGTGGATGGTGCCGCTTATCTGGGTTCTTGGCTGCGGAGTGATTGGGAACGGTATCGTCGCGTACTTTCGGAAGCATCCGCCTAAGGGCTCGTAAACGAACTCCGTCGCCATGGAACGGTCTGAAACCCCGTAGGGGTGCCCTGTTTATAGCACCGCCGCCCTCAACCCACCAAACCCCGTAGGGGTGACTTCTCGAAGGCGCTCGCCTCTGCAAGGTCGGTCAGGTCACCCCTACGGGGTTTGGCAAACGTTATCAGGGCGCGGGTCCTATAAACAGGGCACCCCCACGGGGTTTGACGCTGTTCGCCGCCTGCGCCCAACGACTCCTGGCGATTAGCAGTGCTCAAACTTAGGTGAGAAAAGTGCGGGCAATGACAAAAACTGAAGTGTTGGGCCATTCTCAGATTGTCCCTCCGGGACAGGCAGCGATGGGAATTTGCGATAGGCTTTAAGCTGATCCGGGCGATATAGTGCTGTCGTGAGAACTCTTGCGACTCATGCGATCTGGTTTCTTGCATATCTAGCAGCAGCACACGTGGGGGCTGAGGAGCCGGATGATGGCCGGATTATTCAGCAGGTGCTGCGGACGCGGGAGGCTATTCTTAAGAGTTTAGGCGGCACAAACTCGGGCGCGTCGGTGGTGTTTCTGGCGTTCTGGGATTTCGATGGCACGATTTTGAAAGGAGACTGCTCCGAAGGGCTTAAGATCGGGGAAAAAACTATCTACCCGGGGTTGGCGCAGGTGGCGATTGAGAGCGGCTTGTCGGAGATTTACCCGCGGGAAGGCGGGTTTGCGAGGTTTTGGGCGGATTACACGAACATGGATGAGCACATTGGGCATTGGCTGGCCTATCCGTTCATCCCTCAAATGTTGCGGGGAGCAAAAGCGGAGGACGTTTTGCAACTGAGTGAACGGCATTTCGCAAACACGTTGAGCAACTACCTGATGACTTCTTCGGTGAAGATCATCAAGGCACTGGAACGGGGCGGGGTCGAAACTCATGTTCTTTCGGCCAGCGCGGACCTGTTCGTCAAAGGCGCAGCGCAGAGCCTTGGCCTGCCTGCCAGCCACATTCATGGAATCGAGGTGCGCGTCCGCGACGGGCGGTTGACGGAAGAGTTGGTGTATCCGATCACGTGGAATGTCGGCAAACGCGAGCGGTTGAAACAAATTGTAACAGAGGCCGAACGGCGTTCGGGCGGCGGAAAGGTTTTCGTGCTGGCGGGTTTTGGCGACAGCTACAGCACTGATGGTCCATTCCTGAAGTTTATTGCTACACAGAAGTTACCGGCGGGGGAACCGATTGCGGTGTTTTATGATGGGAAAGACGAACCGCCGGAGTATCGCGGACTGTTTTATCAGGCGCGGCATCGGGCGACGGTTAGTGATCGTTAAAACGTTACATCGTTAAAACGTTAAAAAGGTTAAAAGGTTAAAACGTTAAAACGGCCATTGGGCGTATCTTGAATTACCCTCGAACGTTGGCTGCGAAGCTGACCCCTCACCCCGGCCCTCTCCCCTTCCGAAGTCCCGATGAATCGGGATTTCAGTCCGAGGGAAAATCTTCGACCGCCACGAAGCGCAACAGAGCGTCTCCCTCTGCCTCGCCGAGGTGAGGGTCAGCTTCGCAAACCTAATGGTACAATCAAGATACGCCCGGCCATTGGCCCGTGCCTGATTAGCGTTTATTAGCGAAGATTAGCGGTTAAGTTTCTTTTCCAAGTAACTCTTGAGTGCCACGGCGTTGTTGCGTTCGGTGTCGCGGGCGCTGAAGACCAGGGTGATGTCGCCTTGCTTGGCGGCTTCCAACAACGGTTTCCAGGCGTCCGGGTGCTCCTTTAGCTCCGCAAAATAACGGCGACGGAACTCGGGCCATTTTTTGGGATCATGGCCGGACCAGCGGCGGAGTTCGTTGCTGGGGGCGACCTCTTTGAGCCAGCGCTTGACATTCACATCCTGTTTCTTGAGTCCGCGCGGCCAGAGGCGGTCCACGAGAAAGCGCGTGCCATCGCTTTTCGCCGGCGGCTGGTAAACACGTTTTACCTGGATCATTTCTCTTCCTGGGTAATCTTAGCACGAGATTCGTTATGAGCACATTTTTCCTGGTGTTTCGCAAACCCGGGCCGTCCTGGGTGCGGGGCGTGCCCACGCGGCAACAACCGCTCTGGGATGAGCACGCGGCTTTTATAGACCCGATTTTTGAGCAAGGGCACATTGTGATGGCCGGGCCTTACGCGGACTGGAGCAGGGCGCTAATTATTGTGAAGGCCGAAAATGCGGAAGAAGCGGTCGCTATGTTTCGAGGTGATCCATGGGAGAGGGCGGGGATTTTGGTACTGGATGAGGTTGTGGAGTGGAATGTGTTTTTGGATTCGCGAGCGCAATCCCGTAAGGATGATAGAAAATAGTCCAGCCCCGAAAGCCTTCGGGGCCGGGGTTGCTGGATGCAGGAGGAATACGACAGAAGGTCGTTTTTCTGCCGTCCCTGCCGGGACTCATTTCCGATAGCCGCACAAACCCAGCGTTGAAACGCTGGGCTATTGTCTGTCGTCCCTCCGGGACTAATTGCGGCTGCGTTTTGAAAAGATAGCGGCATTGGATTTCCAATCGGCGAACCGCGCTCCGATTCAACCTGCGCCGGAAATCGGCAGGTCAGCCGACTGGTAGCCGGCGATACAGCAGGTTGGAAACCTGCGCTACTTTCAAAAACTCCCATCACCTACTTGCATTTCCCGGAAGATGCTTTATAGATGGATTGTCGAGGCGCCGAGGTTTATCCAACCATGATTGAGGGTGCCTCGTGCCTTTCCAGCGTCGAGGGATGCTGTCGAAACTAAGAACGGAATTCAAACCAGCCAGTGAACAGAGACGGATTCAAAGCAGCGAAGCCTTTAATGAGGCCGGCTCCCGATGCTTTGGCAAAAACTCCGACCGGAATCGCAGGCCTCGATGATATCACCAATGGCGGATTGCCCAAAGGGCGCCCGAGCCTTGTCTGTGGCAGCGCGGGGGCCGGCAAGACACTGCTGGCGATGGAATTCCTGGTGCGTGGCGCGGTTGAATTTGGGGAGCCGGGGGTCTTCATGGCGTTCGAAGAAAACGAGGATGAATTGACCCGCAATGTGGCATCCCTGGGCTTCGATTTGAAACGCCTCGTAGCGCAAAAGAAAATGGCGCTCGACCATGTGCGCATCGAGCGCGCCGAAATCGAAGAGACCGGTGAATACGATTTGGAAGGGCTATTTGTCCGCCTTAACACTGCCATTGAAGCCATCGGCGCTAAGCGCGTGGTGTTGGACACGATTGAGGCGCTGTTCGCCAGCTTGCCGAACGAAGGGATTTTGCGCGCTGAGCTGCGCCGGCTGTTTCGCTGGCTTAAGCAGAAAGGCCTTACCGCCATTATTACGGGAGAGCGGGGAAACAGTGGCAGCTTGACTCGGCACGGGCTGGAGGAATATGTGGCTGACTGCGTCATCGTCCTGGATCATCGCATCACAAACCAGGTTTCCACCCGCCGCCTTCGTGTGCTCAAGTATCGCGGGTCGCTCCACGGCACCAACGAATACCCATTTCTGATTGGGCGCAGCGGAATTTCGGTTCTGCCGGTGACTTCGCTGGGCCTGGCGCACCCGGCACCGACGCAACGCATTTCCACGGGTGTGCCGCGTCTGGACTCCATGTTTAGCGGCAACGGCTATCTTCGCGGCAGTAGTGTGCTGATCTCAGGAACGGCAGGCACGGGCAAAACCAGCCTGGCGTCGGCGTTCGCATTGGCGGCCTGCAAGCGCGGCCAGCGGGCGGTCTATTTCGCCTTTGAAGAATCTCCCCAACAAATCATGCGCAACATGCGGTCGGTGGGCATTGACCTGCGGCCATGCGTTTCCCGTGGAACCCTCTGCTTCCATTCGGTGCGTCCGAGTCACTACGGGCTGGAGCAACACCTCTTAGCGATACACGAGCTTGTGGAAGAGATCAAACCTCGAGTCGTGGTTGTGGACCCCGTCACCAACCTGCTTTCAGTGGGTGATCCTATGGAGGTGCGCTCGATGCTCACGCGCTTGATAGATTTCTTCAAGACTCATCAAATTACCGCTCTGTTCACCAGCCTGACGGTCGGCGACGCCGATCTTGAGCAAACTGAGGTGGGCATTTCCTCGCTGATGGACACCTGGCTGCTGGTCCGCAACCTGGAGCACAACGGCGAGCGCAATCGGGCGTTGTATATTTTGAAGTCCCGTGGGATGGCCCATTCCAACCAGGTGCGTGAATTTGTCCTTTCCAGCCGCGGCATCGAGCTTGTGGATATCTATACGGGTGGTGGCGAAGTGCTGACCGGCACCGCTCGCATCGGCCAGGAAGCAGAGGAGCGGCGGCAGGCGCAGAGGCGACTGCAGGAGTTCGCCCGTCTGCAGCGCGACGCCGAACGCAAGCGCCGCGCCACCGAAGCGCAGATCGCTATGCTCAAGGCGCAACTCGAAACCGACCTTGAAGAGTTGAAACGCAGCGTCGCGCAGGAAGACGTGCGCAAGGCAAATTCCGTCCGCGATCGGAAAACCATGGCTCGCGAGCGTATGGCCGACCAGAGCAATTCGGAAGTCCGAACGTCGAAAGCCGAAGCCCGAACGGCGAAGGGTGGCGCGCGGGCGCCCAACGCCAAAGTACGTGGAAATGGGAGGGGCCGATGAAACCCATCAAGATCGGAGCGCCGAATTCTATTTCGGCGCGATGGAAGGCGCAGGCATCGTCGCGCCGAAATGGAATTTGGCGCTCCGTTCGGGCCGAAATGGAATTCGGCGCTCCGTTCGCGCCCACAAAATGGAATTCGGCGCTCCGTTCGTCGCGCCGAAATGGAGTTCGGCGCTCCGTTCGCGCCGAAATGGAATTCGGCGCTCCTTTGAGGAATCAGCATGAAGACCCGAAAAAAGTCAGATAAGGATCTCTGGCGGCTCAGACTGTACGTCGCCGGCCAGACGCCTAAGTGCATGACTGCGTTTGGCAACCTGAAGAGAATTTGCGAGGAGCACCTCGCAGGAAAATACAGCATCGAAATCGTGGATTTGCTGAAGGATCCCAAGCTGGCGCGGGGCGACCAAATCCTGGCCATCCCCACGCTGGTGCGGCAGCTGCCGGAACCGGTGCGCAAGATCATTGGCGATCTCTCGAACACGGAGCGAGTGTTAGTGGGCCTTGATTTACAGCCTGGATAGAGGAAGTTATGAAAAGCACCTCCCGATACGACCAAACCGCCGTCTTCGAGAGGTCGCTCAAGAAAGCGCGAACCAAGCGGTATTTACTACGGCTGTATGTCACGGGCGCCACGCAAAAGTCCGTGCAAGCCATTCAGAACCTCAAACGGATTTGTGAGGCGCACCTGAAAGGCCGCTACGCATTGGAAGTGATTGATATTTATCAACAACCGGCACTGGCTAAAGGCGAACAAATCGTTGCAGCACCGACATTGATCAAACACCTGCCGCCGCCCTTGCGGCGGATCATTGGAACCATGGCGGACGAACAACGCATCCTGCTCGGGCTGGATCTCCAGTCCGCGCCAGGGATGGATGCACATGAAAGGCACGGCAACTAGTCAACAGCCGCCCGCGCAAGGGCTCAAAGCGCGCCTGGATGAGGCGGAAGCAACCTTGCGGGCGATTTACCGGGGCGAAGTGGACGCCCTGGTTGTCCATGGGCCCGAAGGGGAGCAGGTTTATACGCTCAAAGGCGCTGAGACACCTTACCGCCTGCTGCTGGAGGCAATGAATGAAGGCGCGCTCACAACCAGCACCGATGGCACCATTCTTTACTGCAACACGCGCTTCGCCGCAATGGCCAGGCGGCCCATGGAACAAATCGTCGGCTCTACTTGCCGGCCGTACTTTGCCACCGAGGATTATGCGGCTTTTCAGAAGCTGCTGAAGAAAGCAGGCGCGGAAGGCGCCAAGGGCGAATTCGTGTTCAAAGCTGTGGACGGCTCGAGCCTGCCGGTCGAGGTATCGGCCCGCGGCTTCGAGTTGGATGGCATGGAGGGGTTCTCCATCCTCGTCTCAGATGTCACCGAACTAAAGCGTTCGTCGGCAAAACTGCAGGAGGTGGTGGGTGAGTTGGAACACTTTTCCTACACCATCACCCATGATATGCGCGCGCCGTTGCGCGCGATGAAAGGTTTCGGGGAACTGCTTCAACGGCACTATCAAGATCGCGTGGATGGGGAAGGACTGGATTTTATTCGGCGGATCATCGAATCGGCAGGGCGGATGGACAACCTGATAACCGACGCGCTGAATTACACGCGGGTGCTGCGGCAACAAATGGACCTGAAGCCGGTGAACGCCGCCGGGGTGCTCAGGAGCATCGTCGAATCCTATCCTCAGTTTCAGCCGCCTCGAGCCGAGGTCCGAATCGAAAACGATTTTCCGCTTGTGCTCGCGAACGAGGCGGGAATGACACAATGTTTTTCGAATATACTGGGCAACGCAGTGAAGTTCGTGGAGCCGAACAAGCTACCCAGGGTCCACGTCTGGGCTGAAACACGCGATCATGCTGTGCGATTTTGGTTTGAGGACAATGGCATCGGCATCCCAAAACGATACCACGATTTGATTTTTGTCATGTTCCAGCGGTTAAGCAAAGGCTACGAAGGCACCGGCATCGGATTGGCCCTGGTGCGCAAAACCGTTGAACGAATGAAAGGCAAGGTCGGCGTGGAATCGGAAGTGGGCCAGGGCAGCCGATTTTGGATCGAACTTCAGCGCTGTGATTAATTTATGTCCGCGACGAAGGCGTCGAAGCGTTCGGTTGCCAAAATTCCCCCGAACAGAACGATTTTGTATGTCGAGGATGAAGAGAATGACATCATCCTGGTGCAATTGGCGCTTGAGGAAGCTCGAATCAGCCTGCCGCTGAAGACAGTCAACGATGGCCGGGAAGCAGTTGCTTACCTGGAGGGCACCGGCGCCTACTCGGACCGTGTGCAATACCCGGCGCCTGGCCTGGTGCTGCTGGACTTGAATTTGCCGCTGCTTTCGGGAATGGATGTCCTCGAATGGATTCGCGAGCAGCCGCAGTTTGCCAATTTGCCCGTGGTGATTTATACCTCGTCCAATCATCCGACGGATTTGGAGAAGGCGCGGCAGTTAGGGGCGAGCGATTTTGTGCTCAAGCCATCTTACGTTCACGAAATCGCGCAGACGCTGCAGCGGTTAGTCGGGCAATGGCTTAGTTTGGCAGAATGAATTCAAGAGGCGCAGGAAAGGAGCGCGGACAGCCTTGTCCGCGCGAAAAACGGCTTTGCGGCAAACGCGCGCGCGGACAAGGCTGTCCGCGCTCCTATTCTGAATCGGATCTGCTCAGTTGATCCTCGTGCTGGTATGGTCGCGCAGCCACGTGTAGTCGGTGTCTGGCGAGGGCACGAATCCGCCGCCGGCGCCGCCTTGAATGGGTGGGCGGAGCGTGTTGGCGGTCCAGCGGTGGCGTTCCAGGTGGCCGTCGGCCCAGGAGATGTTGCATGTTCCATTGTGATAGGAAGCCGGAAGGTTGCCCCACTGGAGCTGGTCCCAGCGATTCATGAAGTAGCCGTCATTGATGGTATCCGGATGTTCTTCCAGCAAAACGTAGAAGCTGGATGGAGCAGAGAACTGCGGCATCTTCAGGAATAAGGTCCAAGTGGGATTAAACTTATTTGTTGGGATCATTGGATCGCCCACCAGTGAGTTCATGGAGATACTGCGCAGCCGGGGGCCATTCTGAGCTTGAGCGATGTCTGAAGGGCACTTGTACACGCCGAGATTATTGTTCACGTAAGGCGCCATTTTGCCACTGAGGATGTAGTCCGGATTGATATTCTCATCGCTGGCGAGCCAGTCCTGGACGTTATTGACCCAACTTGCCCGGTAGGCTTTGGTCTCGGTGGTTCCAGCGTTGTTCATCAGTATGCTGAAATTGTCGTCTGTGTATGTTAGCCAACCCATAATTAACTGTCTGAGGTTGTTCGAGCACGCGGTGCCTTGGGCATTCATCTTGGCCCCGCTCAACGAGGGCAGCAGCAACGCCGCCAGAATCGCGATGATGGCGATGACAACCAGCAGTTCGACAAGGGTGAAGGCGGATTTTGGAGTGCGCGGACATGTCCGCGCTTTGGAACACCGCGACATGTCGCGGTGTGCGAAAGC
>PSRM01000134.1 GCA_003176045.1 Verrucomicrobiota bacterium
CGCAAAAACAGGCAAAATCGCCGAAAGGGCAGACCTAAATCCTAGCGGCATTGGACAAGAATGTCCGCGCTCCGGATTTTTGCGTCTTTCCGTCTTTGCGTTAAAACTCTTTGTATTACTGGAATTTCAGCCTGTAGAATTGCGCGCCGCCGGCCGTCACATTCGTAACAAAATTCTGTGTAGAAATAATTTCCCATGGCGTCAGCACATTGGTCCAGGAAACCGTTGGGAAGCCGGGAGCAGCCTCAAGCGCAAATCCAGCCGCGCTGTACGGCCAACTCAACACCGCGGCGCCAGGACTGCGCGCAACTTGCAGCGTCGGCAACGGCTCGTCCGCGTCGAGCACTCCATTCAGATCCCGATCAATGCCCATCCGCCGGCCCGCGCCTGGAGGTACACCCATGATCGTAAGCGTGTCCCCGCTCTGCGCCAAAGCTTTCAATGTGGCATGGCTAAAATTGGTCATGTTGAGACTGTCAGGAGCATAGTTATTCGCGAGCGGTTGATACAGCAGCCCGTGCCGCGCGCCGCCAATCGTGCCTTTGACGATTAGATCAATATTCGTCAGAGCGGCCTGGCTTTCGAGCAGTGCCCAATCATTGGAGACGCTTAGGGAAGTCACGTTGGAACTCGTCAAAGTTCGCGTGTAACCCACCGCGGGCGCCGTGCCTGTATCAAAGCACTGCACGAACGCCGAGAGGTTATTCTTCACCGTCGCATTGTTTGTGATCAAAATGAAGACGGGAGCGGACAGGAATTCCTGCAACGTCGAAACGTTGCCGTCGTGCACAATGCCGAATCCTCCAATGGTGTTCGATCCCGCGCTCTTATTGAAGTGCATCTTTTGATAGATCGCCCGCAATTGCGGCACCTTGAAGTCTTGTGATTCCTGCAGAGCCAAGGCAGGAATTATCAAGCGGTCGCTCCCCGGTCCGGGCGGCGCGGTATGGCACGAATTGCAGACCAAGCCGGCGTTGTAATTCGTGAACATAAACGCGTTTTGGCCCGCCGCCGCATCGCCACCGGCAAAATTGGTCGGATAGGTCCGTTCCAGATTTTGATTCGGATTGGGTTCGTAAGTGATCGTGTTGATAAAATCGCGGTACGCGTTGATATCGGAGGCAGAAAGCGCCGATGAACCCATTAAGCCCGCGAAGGCCACATTGAAGTGCGTGAAATTTGTCCGATCACCTCTCCAATGAAACGGATCCAGATTCAACAGCCCGCGCAAAGTCTGAGTGGTCATCGGCCCTTTCATGGGATGAAACACACTGGTATTGGTAATCGGGCCATTGGTCTGGCCCAACAACACAGTTTGATTGGTTTGCATTTGTCCGCCCGGATCGCCAAGGTCCCAGGCGATGAGGTCCATCTCCGCATCAATGTGGCAGGCAGCGCACGCCATCGTGCCATTGCCGGAGAGCTTGGAATCATACAGGAACCCGCGCCCATTCCGGATCGTATCCGGTGTGGGATCATAACTGCCCACCGGGATTTCTTTCAGGACCGCATTGGCCACTGTGTCAACAATGGAAATCGTATTGGCGATTCGGTTCATTACATAAAGACGTTGCGCTGACGCATTGAGCGCCAGGCCGCGCGGGCCGCGCTTGTGCCGCGGATCCACTATTGAACCTATGGCAGGCCCGATTTCGATTCGTGCCAGCACCACACCATTCGGATCAATCTTCGCCACACGGTCGCTCCCAAAGGCTGCCACATAAAACCAGGCCCCGCTCGGGTCGAAGACAATAGCGGTCGGTTGGGCCAGTGCATTGGTCATCGCGGTCGGATTGGGCAGCAGCGCGTAGTTCACATTCGAGTTCAGGTCGAATGGCGTGATCGTTCCGCTGCTGATTGAAATCAAAGAAACTCGGTTGTCCACCGCGTGCGAGCGAACGTTTGGTTCAAAATGCACAAGGTTGCGGGCGTCCGTATTGGCAACGTAGAGGTCGCCGCTGCCCGGCCGAATCGCCAGGCCAAGGTTCACCGTTCCGACCCGCGAGAAGTAGCGCGCCACCCCAAGGCCGGCTACGTCTATCTCCGCAACATCATTATCCGGCATCGCATACTGAATGATGTTCGTTTTGGGCGCTGTGTAATTCGTGTCGGTAGCATCCACAATCAAGCCCACCTGCGGGGCCGGAGGCAGATTTGTATTCGAGGGAGGCGGCTGCGGCGGAGCAAATTTTGCCGACACAATGGTCGTCCGGTTGCCCGACAAAGCGAACGCGGTATAGACCTTGGTCCCATTGGTGTTCACTGCCAGGCACCGTGGGTTTTCGCCGAAAAGCGTGATGTTGGTCACCAGGTTATGCGTCGTCGCATCGAAGACAGCAATCATGTTCTTGCGCGCCGCGCTCACAAAAGCTTTTCCGCCCGCGAATACGACGTCCGCAGGTTCATCCTTCACATAAATCGTATCAGTTACGATCCTCTGTGAAATCGAGACTACGCTGATACTGTCAGAGACCTCGTTGACCACCCACACCTCATCACTGGTGCGCGGATTGACGGAGACAGGCTCTACGCCTACCGGTATTTCCGCGATCAACCGTGGATTTGAAGCCTGGCCAACATCGAAAACCGACAGCCGCGCATCCGGTGTGTTCACCGCGAACAAGCGCGTGCCGTCCGCCGAGAGCCGCACCGGGCTGGTTTGTTTGCCTTCAAAATTGACGTAGGTGCTGCCAGCCAGCGCGAGGATGGGCGGGAAGAAAATGCCCATGAACAACGCGGCACGAAACCTGGAACCTGAAACGTGAAACGTGAAACGTGAACAGCCAATGTCGACAGTTTCAGATCGCATTCTTTTCCAGGTAGAAGGAGAGAGCAGCCTACGAACCCACGGCAAACGACCCCGGGCACACATATTTCTTGAGCACAGCACAGTGCGCGGCGTACGGTAGCACGGTATCACCGTAAGAATCAGAGGTCAATCGGAAACACTACTTATCCAGGAGCGCGGACGGCCTCGTCCGCTCGTCTTTCGAGGGGCCTTCCAAGGTTAAGAAGATTTCCCGGCAAGAATATAAGTCGGATTCCAATATGCTTGCCCATAAATCTTCTTGCCTTTGCCCTCACCCAGTACTAGGGAGCGAAGAGAGCCCTGTCCACGCGAAAAACAATCTGAAGCAAAAGAACACGCGGACAAGCTGTCCGCGCTCCTCAATATTTCTTCGTAAACTTCTTCCGATGCTCCTCCTCTTCCGCAGCAGGCGTTGCGCCCTGGTCCGCTGTGGCTGTCGTCGTCTGATCTGTCGAGCCCACGGGGGCTTCTTGAGAGCTGGTTCCTTTTGCGGCCTCGGTGTGTGCGGGAGCTGATTTCTCCTCGACGGCCTGCACAAAATGGAGCCGCAGGTTCATCAAATTCTGCTTCAGGAGATTGCTTTCCTGCTTCGTGAGATTGCCCTTGGTCCTTGCCTCGAGCATTTCAAGCGTATCAATGAATAACTGCGCGGCTTCGAGGTCCTTCACAGTTTGGCCGCTTTCCGGATGAGCCACTTTGCCCATCATCATCAGGGCCATGTTGGATTGCTGAAGCACCAATTGCGCAAACAAAGCGGATTGCAAGTCCTCGCGGCTGAAGTCCGAGTCAGCAGTAGATGGAGAGATGGTTTGGGGATCAGGCATAGGCCGTTTCAATTCTTGCGTTTCACCTGCTCGGCGAGCAGGAACTGGATCAGTTGTTGCAAACGCGACTCAACGTTCAAAGTTTCGAGTATCGTTTGCCGCTCAGCCCCTCCCGGCAATACGGCGCACGATACCAGATCCGCCACCTGCTCGGGATCAGTCACTGAATCCAAAAACTTCAAAATGTCCCGCGGTGAGAGACCCGCGGTCTTCTTCTCCTTATTCAGTTGCCCAATGGCGCCGCTGTGCAGATGAGGCGGAAACGGCAGTTCCAGGTCCATTCGTTCGGCCAGCAGTTCACGCATCCTGGCCACCAACGCATCCACCTTCAGTTCGTCGCACGGCGGCGTCTGGAGCCGGCGGACACGGTGAACTCTGTACGGTTTGGTCCTCACCGTCTGCTGCAGTTCGACCCTAGCCAATCCCTGCAAGATCAGGTGTGATGTGCCGTCAGGGTGCGAAAAGGCCACTCGAATAAGCCCCAACCCAGCCACGGGCGCAGGAATTTCGCGAGCGACTCCCGGCTTCTGCATCGCCACCGAAAACAAACGGTTGCCCTCCAGGACCTCGCGCAACATCTGCCGGTACCGCGGCTCAAAGATATAAAGGGGCCGCAACTCGTGCGGGAACAGAGTCGCATCTCGCAAGGTCATCACTGGGACCTCGAACGGCACTTTCATTGCGCTTAATTTACGGCTGCCGCGGGGTTTGGCAAGACCCGCTTGAAAATCCAAAACCCCCGTAGCAGCCGAGGTAACGAGGCTCTAAAATCCTTGCACACGGGCGGTTTCCAAAAAATTAGAGCCTCGTTACCTCGGCTGCTACACTTATTTTAGTCGCCTGATTTAATTTAACCATTTAACTATTTAACTCATTTAACTCCTGGCTTAAGGAGCGACTTCACTTGCCAAACCGCTTTCCAAGCTCCATCATAATGGTGCTATGATAAACCGAATCGGCATTGTTATTTTGGCGGTCCTTTCCGTGGTGCTGGCAATAGTGGCCTTTAACATCAACAAAAAGGCCACCACCGAGCACGATGAAGATGTGCGCTCAATCAGCTCGTTCTCGAACCAGTGGAACACAGCCAGCGAGAAGCTGGGCGAACAGCAGCGAGTTAACGCGACTCTCGAAAAACAGGTTGAAGCCGAAAAAGCAGAGATCCTTACTTTGACCAACAACATCACCAAGGTCACTGGCGACCTCATCAAAAGCGAAGAGGCGCTCCATGCGAGCCAGGAGGTAGTCAAAAAGGATGAAGCAAAAATCGCGGACCTCGAGTCACAGAATCAACTCATGGATAAAAGGGCCCTCGATCTGACCAACTCCATATCCAGCCTCTCCCTCCAAATCGCCGAGACCCAAAAGAAACTCGCGGCGTCCGAAGGAGACAAAGCCGACCTGGAAAGCCAACTCAAACGGCTGGTGGCCGAGAAGAAAGAGCTGGAACGCCAATTTAATGACCTCACCGTGTTGCGCGCGCAGGTCGCCAAGCTGAAAGAGGAATTGAACATCTCGCGGCGCATCGAATGGATTCGACAGGGACTCTTTGCCAGCCAGGAGGAGAAGGGCGCCCAAAAGCTTATGACTGGCCGCAACCCGGTTACGGCTGCAAAAACGCCCAAGCCCGCCTACGATCTGAACGTAGAGATCAGCTCGGATGGTTCGGTGAAGGTGATTCCGCCCTCCACCAATACCCCGGCCCCACCCAAATGATTTCCATGTCAGACCGGCCTGCCCTGTAGCAGTGCGCCGTCTTATAATTGCATTAACCATTACAGGCCAAAGCGCTCCCGATAGATCGGGAGCGCAGTCCAAAACCTGCCGGAATCTCCGTGGCGCTCCTGTGTCGCGGAGCGTCTTGGACTGCGGTAGTCCTCTACCGCTTTCGAGCACGGCCAATTGAATACGTAATTGTGAGAGCCCATAGCAGCCTTGGCGAAGAGGGGACTGACTCGTCTGACCGGTTTGACATGCTCCAGGACTCCCATGGCCGCATCCTTCGCGATCTGCGGGTCAGCCTGACCGACCGCTGCAACTTCCGGTGTCTCTACTGTCTCCCTGAGACTGAAGCCGCGCACAATTTTTATCGCGGCCACTGGGCGAACCTGCCCAACTCCAAACCCATCCTCCAGCAATGGGTGCCCAGAACTCATTTGTTGAGTTTCGAGGAAATCGAGCGTGTGATTCGCCTGGCCGTTGGCCTGGGCATCCAAAAAATCCGGCTCACCGGCGGTGAACCGCTCCTCCGTAATGACATCGAGACGCTGGTCGCCCGCATTGCCACGCTGCCTGGCCTGGAAGACCTCGCCATGACCACCAATGGCTTTTTGTTCCCGCAAAAAGGCCAGGCGCTTC
This sequence comes from Verrucomicrobiota bacterium, assembly GCA_003176045.1. GTDB lineage: Bacteria > Verrucomicrobiota > Verrucomicrobiia > Limisphaerales > UBA8199 > PSRM01. The sequence continues at coordinate 5,992 of PSRM01000134.1, forward strand.
GCCAGGCTGGCCTGCGCCGCATAAGCTTTAGCCTCGATTCCCTCGACCGCGACAATTTCAAAAAAATTACGGGCCGCGACGGTTTGGCGGAAGTATTAAAGAGCATTAGCCTTGCGCAGGAACTGGGATTCCATCCCGTGAAAGTAAATGCGGTCGTGATTCGCGGATTGAACGATCACGAAATCGAGGCCCTCGCCGACTTTGCCCACGAGCATGGTCTGGCCATGCGATTCATTGAGTTCATGCCCCTGGATTCTGCCCGCGCCTGGCTAAAAGAACTCGTGGTGTCTGGCCGCGAAGTGCTTGATCGTTTAAAACAGCGATTCGATTTGCGCCCGGCGCTGGCTGATAATCCTTCCTCGACCTCCAAACGCTGGATCTTCGCCGATGGCCGAGGCGAAATCGGCATCATCGCTCCGGTCAGTGAACCGTTCTGCGGCCACTGCAACCGCCTGCGGCTCACCGCCGATGGAAAAATCCGCACCTGCCTTTTCAGCATAACCGAGCACGATCTGCGCAGCCGCTTGAGAAACGGCGAGTCCGACGACCAAATCGTTTCCTGGCTCAAGGGCGTCGTCTGGCAAAAAGAAGCCCGGCACCACATCGGCGAACCCGAATTCGTCCCTCCCTCGCGCTCAATGAGTTGCATTGGGGGATGATGCCCGGAGAGCCGCGCTCCAAGGTTCAATTCTGTCGGAGTCTGAAAAACGCGCTGTTGGTGAGCGGGATGGTGATGGTGAAGTCTGTGCCACTGGGTGAAGGAGTACCACCCACAGGCGACCAGGATTGGTCGAAATTGGGCCGTTGCTCAAGAACGTAATTGGCGCAGCTCTGGGGCCAGACCAGGACGCAATTGGTTCCACTGATCGAAATGCTCAGCAATGGCTGGTTTTCAACTACGGTAACCGTGAACGTGCAGTTGTTTGTATTGCCGCTGCTGTCGTTGGCGACGCAAGTGACCAGATTCGTCCCCACCAGGAAATACGAGCCCGAAGGTGGAGTGCAGATCACCGGGACGCTACCATCGCAGTTGTCGGTGGCGGTCGGAGAAAAGAACGCCTGCGCGCCGTTGGTGCTGTTGCAGGCCAGGGTCTGATTGGTCGGGCACGAAATCAAGGGCAGCTCCTGATCCAAGACCGTCACGGTGAACGAGCAGGTGTTGGTGTTGCCTCCGCAATCGGTGGCCGTGCAAACGACTACGTTTGTGCCTTTCTGAAAGACCGAACCCGAAGGCGGGACCACCACCAGGCTGACCACCGAACAGTTGTCTGTGGCTGTGACGCTGTAGTTTGCAATGGCCGAACACTGGCCAGTGGTCGTGTTCAGAACCAAATTGCTGGGACAAAAGATCGTCGGGGCAATGGTGTCCGCCACGCTCAAAGTAGCTACACTGCTCGTGATGGCCCCTGCGACATTGCTGATGACCACGGTGTAGGAGTCGGCGGACTGGCAATTGGCCGGGGTGACCGAGTAACTGTTGGTGGTGGCGCCGGGGATCGGAGCGCTGTTCTTGCGCCATTGATAGGCGAGCGGCGAGGTGCCGGTTGCGCTGACCAGAAACGCAGCGTTTGTGCCGCAATCCACCGTAAGGTCTTGCGGTTGCACGCTGATGCCCGGCGCGGTCGCGCCGACGCCTTCGAGCACCAGGTTATCCGAACCACCAGCCGCGATCGCAATCACAGTGCTTAAACCCGTCAGAATGTTCGTCTGACCGGCAATGTTCGACCCCCAGGCGATCAACGAACCGTCCCGCTTTAGAGCGATGGCATGGCTGCTCCCGCAGGCGATGGCGGCGACATTCGCCAGGCCAAGGGGCACGTTCGTTTGTCCGGAATCATTGGCGCCCCAGGCCGTAACGGTGCCGTCGGCGCGCAGCGCCATGGAAAATGCGCTGCCGGCGGCAATGGCCACGGCGTTGGTCAAGTCGGGCGGCACACTCGTTTGGCCCGCGTTATTTCTGCCCCAACCCACGACTGTGTGGTCGGATGCCAGGCCGAGGCTGAAGGCCGTGCCGGCCGCGATGGCCACCGCATTGGTCAGGCCAGCAGGCGGAGTGGCCTGGCCGAAATTGTTGAGGCCCCAGCCGGTCACCGTGCCGTCGCTCTTGAGCGCGAGGCTGAAAGAACTACCGGCGGCAACCGCGATCACGTTGGAGAGGCCGGCGGGCACATTGGTCTGGCCGGAAGTATTGAGCCCCCAGGCCACAACCGTTCCGTCACTCTTCGCTGCCACCGTATGAAAACCGCCACCGGCGATCGCTGTCACGTTGCTTAACCCGGGCGGGATCATGGCCTGGCCGTAATTCGGATTGATTCCAGTGTTGTTGGTGCCGGCGCCCCAGGCAGCCATGGTGCCATCGGTATGGAGCACCAGTTCATGCGAGCCGCCGCAGGCGATGGCCATGATGTTGCTGATGCCTGGCGGGATGTCGGCCTGGCCGACCGAATCGAGTCCCCAGCAGACCAAAGGAAAGAGAGAAAGGAAGGCATTGCTGCTGCCGGTCGAACCGTAAGCGTTGCCGACAATAACCGAGTAATTGGCCATATTCGCCCCTTGCACATTCGAGATAAACAAGTTTGGAGTGGCGGTGCCGCTGAACTTGGCGCCATCGCTGATATTTGTGCCCTGTTCCTGCCATTGGTAAGTTAGCGGAGCTGGGCCTGTGGCGGTGACACTAAACGAGACCAGAGAACCGGCCAGCGCGGTTTGGTTCGCCGGTTGGATCAGGATCGTAGGCGGAAACGGTGCGGTCAACGAGGCGCTGCCGCTGAGCACCGATCCATTGATATTGCTCACCAGCACCGAGTAGCCGGCCACGTCCGAAGGTTGGACATTGGAAATGGTCAGCGTGGCCGCCTGAGAGCCGCTGACGCGGAGGCCATCGGTGAGATTGAGGCCATTTTCTTTCCATTGATAACTCAGCGGCAGCGTGCCTCCGGCGCCGACGGTGAAGGTGGCCGTGCCGCCGGCGGCAACGAACTGGCCTTGCGGCTGGTTGGTGATGAACGGATCGAGGACGGTGAGCAGGGCGTTCGAGCTCAGGATGCTCCCATAAAGGTTAGTGATCAGCACCGAATAAGAGCCAGCGTTGGTTGCCTGAAGGTTGTTTAGGGTAAAGACATTGGAGGTGGCGCCGCCAATGGAGCTGCTATTGAAACGCCATTGATAACTCAACGGCGCGCTGCCCGAGGCGGTGACTGAGAAACTGGCGCTCAGGCCGAGGCCCGAGGTGGTGTTCGCAGGCTGGACCTGGATCGAGGGCGGGGTCGAGACGGAGACCAGGGTCACATCGTCAAAACCCAGGTAGGTTGGGTCGTCGCGGAACCCGAATTTTACGGGAGTGCTTGCGGTTGTGGCTGTGACGAGAAACTGCATGTTGGTCCAGCCGATCGCTGTAAAATTGACCATGTCAACCAAGGTGGTTCCGTTCCAGGAAGCGGTGAATTCATTGGGAGTCTGTCCATCGGGACCATTGACCCAAAAGGAAAGGAGGTACTGGTGGCCTGGGACCGTGCAGAGGTTTTGCGAGATATAGCCGAGGGTCGTCGCCGGCCCCATTTCCGCGCCAAAGCTGCCGGAGTGGACATATTGGGAGCCCGAAGTCACTGAGCAATACTGAAAGTTTCCGCTGCTGGTCCAGTTGGAAAAATCCCCGGTCTCGAAGCCGCCGTTTGGAACCGCCCCGAGCACGGTGATGTTGACCTGGCGGGTTTGAACAAAACCGTCGTTGAGATTGGTGAACCACAGGGTGCTTGTATAGTTACCAACAGCCAACGCGTTGGCGGCCGCTGTTAACGTGACGTTCGCTGAGGTCGCGCTGCTGCCGGCCAGTGCGCCGCTGCCGGGCGAAACGGTGAACCAGGCCGACGTGCTGGCTACGGACCAGGAGATGGCGCTGGACCCGATATTGGTTAAGGTCAGGTTTTGGCTGCCGAGACTGCCAAGGCAACCCGCGGACGCGCTGAACAACAGGCTGGCCGGGTTGACCTGCAATGGGTCCTGCACCTGCAAAGTGAACTGGCGATTTTGCACCACCCCTGTGCTCAGGTTTGTGAAGAGCACCGTGGCCGCATAATTGCCGATGGCGAGGCCGGATGCTGCTCCGGTGAGTCCCATCACCACGTTTGACGCGCCGCCGCCCGGCGTTAGTGAGCCGCTGCTTACCGAGGCGCTCAGCCAGGAAGAGGTGTTGGCCAGGCTCCAGTTGAAAGTAGCGGCGCCGTTATTGGTTAATATGAAATTCTGGCTCGTGACACTGAATGGCCCGCCAACCGGGCCGCTCGAGACAAAACCTGTGTTGGGCGCGATGACCAAAGGATCCAGACTGATCGTGATCTTGAAAGCGCCGCGGCCATGGGTTGCAGAAATCAGGTTGGTGCCGCCCATCCAGAACAGCTCATCCACGGCCGCGTTGGCTGAGGCTTGATTGCCGGCCGACCAGGTGGCCCCGCCGTCAGTGCTGGCGAACACACCAACGTCCGAACCGACATACAGATAACCGGAATTGAACGGCGCAATTACCAGCGAATGGATCGGCGCAATTGGAAGGCCGGCGCCCGTATTGGCCCAACTCAAGCCGCCAGTGGTGGTCACGTACACGTTGTCCGAGTTGAAACCGCCATAAGTGACAAAGACCCGGTTCACATTATTGGGATCTATGGCAAACCGCGTCACCATGCGAGATGGCAGGCCCGTGCGCTGCGTCCAGGTAGGACTTGCGGCGGTGCCGTTGGCGGTGGAATAGACGTTTCCATTGTTGTGACCCACCCAGATGATGTCCGAATTGCCCGGCGCGACGGCAATGGCGCTGATGGCCGATGAAATGGAGGTCTTTATGCTCGACCACGATGGAGTGGCGGCTTTGACATTGGTGCTGCGCCAAAGGCTGTTTCCGCCGGCAAGCATGGTGTTCGCATTGTTCGGGTCCAGGATGAACGGGGCGATAAAGTTGGCCGCGCTGCCCGCATCGCTTATGCCGCTATCAATGTAGCTGGCCGATGCGCCGGCGTTGGCGCTCCGGAAGATCTGAAGATACACATACTCGCCGTAGAAATAATTCGGATCGCCCGGGTCTGCCGCGCAATAGCCGCCGTCGCCACCGAACATGCTGGTCCAGCCATTGGGACCGCCGCCGGGAGTGTAGCGCGGTGTGCCATTGTCCTGCGTGCCGCCGACAATTGTGCCGCTAGTGGCATTGCCCGCGGCACCGTAGAATTGGGTGATGCCCAGTGTGTTGTTCAGTGTCGTCCAACCGCTGCTGGCCGAAGCGGTAACGATGTCGGTTGCGCGAAAGATACCGCCGTCGTTGCCGATGAACACCGTCCTGACGGTGGTTCCGTTGTAAGTAGGGATCGGCACGATGGCGTGTTGATCGGGATGAATGCCGCCGACATAGCCTGCAATGTCCGTGAAAGTGACGCCGCCGTCGGTGCTGCGCCAAATATCTGTGCCGCCGACAACCACGATGTTCGGGTTGGTGGGGTCCACCCAGATGCAGTTGTCGTACCAGCCCTGGCTGCTCAAATAAGTGCCCGTGTACGACAGCGTATAAGTGACACCGCCATCGGTTGATTTATAGACCTGACCGGAATTGCTGCCTGTATTGTTAGCGGAGGCATAGACAATGTTTGGACTCGAGGCAGCGTAAGCCACTTCGATCTCGCCATAAGTTGGCAGACCGCTGGCGGTACTCCAACTCACGCCGCCATCGGTCGAGTAAACCCCCACGCCGGTAAAATAGCCGCCCGAAGCCACGGCCTTGGTCGCGTCCGAAGGGTTGAAGGCGATGTCGAAGATCGCATTGGCCGAGTAGCGCTGGCTCCAGGTCGAGCCTCCGTCGGTGCTGCGCCAGATGCCCGTCTGGGTGCCGGCCAGCAGCACAAGGTTGTTATTGGGCGCAATGGCCAGGCGGTTGACGTAATAAAAGCCGGAGGTCGCAGTCGAAGGTATCTGGATCCAATTCGTTCCACCGTCGGTGGTCTTGAAGATTCCGGCGCCTCGCAGCGAGTCAATATTGCCATTGCCTTCGCCCGTGCCGGCGAAAATCACGTTCGGGTTGGTGGGGTCCATCACCATGCAGCCGATGGCGAGGTTGGCCATGAAATCATTAAGCGGAAGCCAGCTCGATCCGCCATTGTAGCTTTTCCACACCCCACCGCCTACGCCACCCAGATACATGATGCTGGTATTGGTGGGATTGATGACGATCGAGCGGATGCGTCCGCCGATGTTACCCGGCCCGATGCTCACCCACGAATTGGAATTTATGCCGCCGACTAAAGGTCCCGAGCCGCCGCCTCTGCCGCCCTTGCCCCAGGCCCTTGGATCGTAGGGCATATTTTTCTTATGAGCCATGGCCTTGATTAGCCCGTCAGGCGGGATATGGCCGTGCTCATCCTGCATTTGGAGCGCGCGGAACTCAGCCTCCTCCAGAAAATAATTGGGCACTGGTTTGTAGGGCGCCTGGCCCCGCGCTGCCCAAAACGAAGAAGCCGCTACGAAGAGGATGAGCGCAAGCTTGCAAGTGTTGGCTTTTGGAGTGCGCGGACATGTCCGCGCTTTATTACCTGCGTCCCGCTGAGCGGGATCGCGCAGTCCCAAAGCGGTCCCGCCGAGCGGGATCGCGCGCACTGCAAAGAAGCTTGCGCTCCGCCACGGCTGAGGGATCGCTGTAGTTGCCTGCCGAACGATACGTACTGACACTGCATTTCTTAACCGCATAATTTCCTCCTGATCTTTTCGGGCTCAGAGCAGGATTGCGATGAGCCTTTCCCAATGCCCACGGCGTGCTGCTTTATTTGTTTAGGCGCCACTGCTAAAACCGGGTGAACGCCTGCCCACGCCTGTCGCAGCGCCTTTGGGCACGACGCCTCGATTCTCCCTCGATTGCGTTAGGAGTCAATCCTTTTTTTCGTTTGCCGACAGGCGAAGTTTGACACGGGCAAGTAAAATGGCATGGGACAATAGTCAGCGCCATTTAAGTGAATCGGCGCGGATTCACCTCGGCCTCTTTTGATTTTGGCCAAAGCCGGTCCAGGCATTGACTCTGACTCCCCGCAGGCTCACGATGCGCTGGAACAATGGACTAAGAACGGACATGAACTTTGTTATTGTTGATGTCGAGGCCGATGGCCCTATCCCAGCGGAGTTTTCAATGGTGTGCTTCGGCGCAGTGCTATTTGACGAGGCTTTGGACCAATCGTTTTATGGCCAGATTCGGCCGATCTCAGAGCAGTTTATACCAGAGGCCCTGGCAATCAGCGGATTCTCACGCGAGCAGCACCTGGCCTTTGATGAGCCTCTGCCAGTCATGGAGAAGTTTGCGGAATGGCTTGATTCGCAATCGCGAGGCAGGCCGGTGTTTGTGTCGGACAACCTGGCGTTCGACTGGCAGTTCATCAATTACTACTTCCACCGCTTTCTGGGGCGAAACCCGTTCGGCTTCTCGGGCCGGCGCATCGGCGATATGTACGCAGGGTTAGTGCAGGACGCTTACAGTGCTACCGAATGGAAGAAGTATCGTGTCACCAAACACTCCCACAACCCTGTGGACGACGCCCGGGGCAACGCAGAGGCGTTGCTGAAGTTCAGGGAACTGGGTTTGCGGATTTGAGCAACTGCCTTATTTTCGCGCGCAAACCCTCAGGCCGGTTTTCTCGGGAGCGGAGGCGAAGGATAGCATGCCGTTTTCACTGGTCGGGCCAAGGTAAGGATCGTTTGTGATGAGGATGTTTCCGTCCACGTCCATATGGTCGCATAACTCAGCGAGGTGCGCGGCGGCGCTGATCAGGATGCTGGTCTCAATCATGCAGCCGATCATGGTTTTCAGACCGGCTTTGCGCGCTGCTTTGAGGGCGTCGAACCCGGCGCTGATACCGCCGGTTTTGACGAGCTTCACGTTGACACCGTGGAAACATTCGGCGGCTTTGGTGACGTCCTCGGCCCGGTGATACGATTCATCGCCGAAGATCGGCAGGGGCGAGCGTTCCTTGAGCCAGGCCCAGTCCTTGGGCTTGGTGCTTGCGGGCATGGGTTGCTCGACATATTCGACGTGGCCGTCGGAGGCCAGCCACTGGATCATCTCTAATGCCTGCTCTTTGGTTTTCCATCCTTCGTTGGCATCTACGCGGACGGTTTTGGTTGGGGCGACCTCGCGCAGCGCTTGCATGTTGGCCTTGTCGTCCGCCGCACCGACTTTGACTTTTAAAACCGGGAACCGCTCGGCCTCGAGGACCTTTTTGCGGACGATCTCCGGTTTATCGATTCCGATCGTGAAGGAGGTGATGTGCTGGTTCTCTTTGAACCCGAGCCCAAGCAAGTCGTAGATGGGTTTCTTCTGCTGCTTGCCGGCGCCATCGAGCAGAGCAATGTTGATAGCGCATTTGGCGGACATGTCTTTTGGTGACAGCGTATCCAGGTATTTCATGCTGCCCTCGACGTCTTTGAAGGAGAGGCCGCGCGGGTCCATTTTCTGCAGGAACGCCTCGACGGATTCAACGGATTCTTTGTAGCGGGCGATGGGAGCTGCCTCCCCAAGCCCAATCGTGCCATCTGCGCCCGTGAGTTCCACCACGACTGTCTGGGTGGTATTAGTGCCAGTGGTGCGGGCGATGGCCCAGGTGTGTGTTAATTGAAGATCAACGCGCCTGTAATTTAACTTCACAGTAAAACAAAAGCGGAAAAAGCCAAAAGAAGCAATGCAAAAGCCACGACTGGGATTAACGCAAAGGCGCAAAGAGGAAGAAGGAGACACGAATTACACGAATCAACACGAATTCGTGCAATTCGTGAAATTCGTGTCACTTGTTTTCCTTCGCGTCGTTGTGTCTGCGTTAAAAGGGTTCCTACTCCGCAGTGGTCTTTGGTATAGCTTTTTCCCGGTCAGGACGGGCCGACACTTCGTTTTTGAACAGGAAGACGCCTTTTTTGTTGCCCACGACGATGTCAGGATATTTCCGGCTCGTAATGTATCCGGCGGTCACCTCAGTGCCCACGCCTGAGTCATTATCAATAATGTGCGGGATGAACTCCGCCTTGCCCGGGCCGGGACGCACGAGCTTGAACCAATAAAGCACGGCCTGCCCATTTGAGTCGGGGTCACTTCCGGTTTTGCCGTGCGCCCAGAAACGTTTGCCTGTGACAATGTCCATGAGGCCGTCACCATCAATGTCGGCCAGCGCCAGGGAATGGAGCTGCGAGAAGTTCACGCCGTAACGGTCCTTGCTGGGGTCGTTAGGCAGGATCATGTGCTGGCGAAAGGTGATTTTGCCCTCCTCGCGCACCTGCTCGTACCAGGCAAGGCCATAGCCATGCGCCTGGATAGAAGTGATAACATCGTTCAGGCCGTCGCCATTGACGTCATACACCAGCATTTGCGCGCCGGCATCGGCGAAATGGAACGAGTGTTTCACCCAAACCGGATCACCCTCCAGCGAGGCGGGTTGTTCCCACCAACCTTCCTTTTCGATGATGTCAATTCGGCCATCGCCGTTGATGTCGCCACAGCCGATGCCGTGCGTGAACTTTTGGTAGCCACCTTGAGGCGAAACCGGATGAAACTTCCAGGGCGCTGCGGGATTTTTCCAATCGGCGGTCGCGTAGCCGATGTAGCCGCGCGAGCAGCACAGCAGCTCGGGTTTGCCATCGCCCGTGATGTCCGCCAATCCGGGTGATTCGTTGTCCAGCACATCGAAAATCACGTGCCGCTCCCAAAGGCTGTCCTTGCCCTTCGGATTTTCGTACCAAATCGCTTCTTTGCCAGGGAAGCCATAGACCAGCACGTCGGGCCAACCATCGTTGTTGAAATCGTAGGTAAAGGTTAGAAAACATTCTGAATAGGCATTCTTTTCACCAAGCGCCCCCTCGAAGCCCGGCACAGTTTCCTCCGTGCCGTCGCTTTTCTTGCGTTTGAAGCTGGCCTTGGCGGGCCAGATCTCGTGGCGCTTTTTGTAGTCGGGGCCTTCGTACCAGAATGGGCCGGACACAATATCCATGATCCCGTCGTGGTTGAAATCGGCGAAGTGCGCGCCTTCGGCCCAGAACTGATCGGTGAGTCGGACCTTTTTGAATGTATGGAGGACATCTTTGGCGTGAGCCAGCATGGCAAGTGAAGAGATTGTCAGGAGCGTAAGGCAGAGTCGCAGCATGGGGCTATGGTGGACGGATTGAGGTCCCGCAGTCAAGAGTGCGCTTGACCGAGTAACAAGGCGCTTCTAGATTAAGGCATGTTTTAGACGAGGGCCGCGCTTATGACCTCTACGATCGTACAAAAGCAAGAATTGGAACAGGAGTTCAATGAACTCGCCGGCCAGTGGTATCGAGAAACCAGGAAGTTGTCTTCCACTCCTCAAATCGTACTGCATCCCGCCTACCAAAAGATTATTGGAATGGGAAAGGAGGCATTGCCTCTCATTTTGAAAGAGCTCGAACGCACCAGAGGACATTGGCTTTGGGCTCTTGCGATGATCACCAGGCAGGACCATGCGAAACCTGGCCAAAGATTCAGGGAGGCCGTGGATTCGTGGCTGGCCTGGGGGAGGCAGATGGGCTACATCTGATGTCGGCCCGAGACATCGAGTCAGATTTTCCCGCGCTAAAGGCTGCCGGGTATCAAATTACGAGTCCGGCAACTCGTGATTACAATTGCTTTGCCTAGGCCCGCTACGACACCGAAGATTGGTGGTCCCCTCTTCCAATTGCTGGCTATTATTGGCCTGATCATCTGCCAAGGGAAACGACGCCGGCTGCATTCATAGAGGTGTACAGACATGAAGGCGGCTTCAACCCGTGTGAGGATGGTCGGATTGAGCCAGGTTTCGAGAAAGTAGCACTGTTCGTAAACGCCTTCGGAAATGTCACTCACGCCGCAAGGCAGCTCCATTCCGCCAGGTGGACCAGCAAGTTGGGAGTTATGGAAGACATTGAGCACGATTCCCTGAAGAGTTTGGAGGATGAAGGGACCGATCCGAACGGATACGGGCGAGTTGGCCAATTTTTGAAGCGACCTGTTTCTCGATAAAAAAAAAGCGCCCAGAAAATAGCTGGTCTTTGCGCGGCACATTTGTTGGAGTGAACCCATGGAAATCGAAACGGACGCTCCCGGTGTCGCTATTTCCCGGCAGCCAAAGGGCATAAGCTGGCGAAAATTGTCGCTGTGGATCGCTTTTGCCGCTGCGGTGGCGGTCGGGGTGTTTGTGCTGCCCTGGTACGGCCCGCGACCGCGGCCGGCCGATTCTCTTTCGTGCAGGTATGGCTTTAATAATTTCATTGCCTGGGTGTGGGTGGCGTTGATGCTGGGGGTGGCGACCCTTTATCGGCTTTTCCGAGGCCGAGTGGCCGCAACGAGCGCTATGGAGATTGCGCTCTCGGGCATTGTGCCCTCCGCCGGTAAGCGGGTTCTGGATAGGCCGCTGCTGGTTTCATTTCTCGCTGTTCTGGCTATTACACTGGCAGTCGTTATCGGCTGGTTCGCCTATTTGCCGTATGCGTATTTCGGGGAAACCAAATTATTTATCTCGAGGATCGAGGCCATGGTAATGGGGCTGGCGCCTTACCGGGATTTCAATTTCACTTATGGTCCGGCGCTGCTTTACCTGCCGTATTCGGTGTATCGGACTTTCGAGGGCCGGTTTTCAATCGAGCAAGTTTATGGATTTGCGTTGGCCGTGAATTGGTCCGCGGGGCTTTACCTGGCCTATTACATCGTGAGCCGGTTAAGTGGATCTTTCGCGAGGACAATCGTTTTCCTGCTGCTGGTTGTGCCGTGCTTGAATATCAGTCTCGGACTGAACTACACACTTCTGCGTTTCACACTACCGATGGCATCGCTGATTGCGCTGCATCGGTATATTCAGTCCAAAGTCCAAGGTCCAAAGTCCAAAGTCATTCGGACAGGGAGCAGTGGCGAAGATCTAGCGGTACAGGAGGAAGAGCAGAAGTCAGAGGACAGAGGACAGAAGTCAGCGGTCAGCGGTCAGAGGTCAGAAGTCAGTGGTCAGTGGTCAGTGGTCGCTGCGGCGCTTGCCGCGTTGCTGGTTCCGCTGATCAATTTCTCGGTATCACCGGAGATGGGGATGGCGGCATGGCTGGGGTGCGTGGCGTATTTTGTGCATCTTTGGTTTACGCCGCTGCGCCGGCTGTCGGTATGCATTATTGCAGTCCTTGCGGCTTTGCCTGCCGTTCGGTTCGCCCTTTCGAGGGCCTACTTCGATTCCATCTTTTCGTTTTCAGGCGGTGGACTAAACCTGCCGCTGTTTCCGACGCTGCATATCATCTTCTTCCTGCTGGCGGTGTTTTGTGTGCTTCCAGCTTTGGCGAGTTTGGCGCTCAAGAGCCGAGATGTGACTGGTTCAATGGCAATTGCGTTGTGTGTGGTCACGGGTCTCCTGATTGTGCCGGCGCTGGGCCGCTGTGATGCGGGGCACCTGTTACTGAATGGATTTGGCATATTCCTGCTTTTCTTTGCGGCACTGTACCAAGCGAGGCCGCTGGCGTTCAGGTCCCTGGCAATCGTGTTCGGGATCGCCTGGGGGGTGCTTGGATTTGCCACAACGTATTTTCAGTACGAACCGATAGTGAAAATGGCGACAAAAGCCCACGGCGACTCTGCAGGGTTTCCACAAACGGCAGGCAATGGCGTTCTCCACTACAGTAAGATGCAGTTCGTCCCGGCTGACTACCGGCGATTGCTGGCTTATGAGAAGATCGGGCTTCCAGTAGGCACTGGTGAGGAACTGGAACGCTACCTGAAACTTCACGATAAGTTTGCTCCGGACCATCGGCTGGCTCCCTGCCCGGATATTTTTGTGCAGGCGCAGGTTGACCAGAAGCTGGCTGATATGCGCTCGATGAAATACATCGTTGTGCCGTCCCTGTATTGGCAATTGCAGAAAGAGGAGTCACCAGAGGTCGAAGCGAAGGCGTGCTCGGAATTCCTTTCGCGCCTGCTGCTTTTTCCAGTGAAACTGCGGCCGCATGCGCCCGTGTTCGTGCCGAACGCACAGATCGCTGACTATATCACGGCGCATTATCGTCTCATTGCCAAGGTGACGGATCTGTATGTCCTGATGGAGAGAAAGGATGAAGAGGCCAAACACCAATGACCAAACATCAAACACCGGAGAAACTTCAAACTCCAAACTTCAAACCTCAAAGAAACCCAAAGCCTCAACTTTCAAGGGGATCGGGTATCAATGGCCTGGAATATCTTAGCCGTACCATTCAAACAGACGAACCACGAAATACACGAAATACACGAAAATTCGCAGGCGATGTCGCGCCGTGACGCGCGCAAAACTTGTCACGAAAAGGTGATTCGCTTGCCAGGGCTACGGTCTTTCCAGTCACTGTTCGACCAGCGGTACGAGCATATTTGCTTTCAGTTCTTCGCGGGTGAGGAACGGGGCCATGTCCTCGAGGGGAGCGGAGATCATGCGGCCATCGTCAAGTTTGCGGGAGGAAAGTTTGGGCGCGAAAGCCTGGCCCAAATCGAGCATGACTTCGCACATGGCAGGACCCGACGCATTTAGCGTGTCGCTGATGGTGGAATCCAGTTCCTCATGCCGGTGGCAGCGGTGAAACGCAAAACCGAAGGCGCCGGCGACTTTCTCGAAATCGGGAAAGGTCAGGCCGGAATCGGTGCCGCAGCCCACGATGTTGTCGGGGAAAAAATTGGATTGTGTCTGCCGGATGGAATGGTAGCCGCGATTGTTCAGGATGAATATTTTTACCGGAAGCTTAAAGCCGGCAATGGTTTGAAGTTCCTGCAGGTTGAGCATGATGCTGCCGTCGCCGGCGAGACAGACGATGCGTTTTCGATCTGGCCGCGCGATGGCTGCGCCCACCGCTGCCGGCAAGTCGTATCCCATGGCTGCGCAGCCGGAGTTGTGAAAGAGACGCTGGCCTTTGCGGATAATAGCGGCCTGGAAGGCGGTGACGCAGGCTGTGCCGTCGCCACAAGCCACAACGTCGTCTTCTTCCAGGTGTTCGAATAGCCGCAAATTGAAACAGTAGGGATTGACCTTGTCTTTCAACTGCCAATACTCGGCTTGAACAACGGGAAACTTCTGAAGCCGCTCTTTGCACCAGCCGAGCCATTGTTGGTGAACAGGCCGCCAGCGCTGGGCCAACTGCTGCAAAGCCGGCATGAACTGGCGCAGGTCGGCGTGGATCGGATAATCAATCTTTAGCGTGGGCTTCTTCAACTCGGCCGCGTCCACGTCCACCATAATCTTATAGGCGCTACGAGCGAAGTTTTCCCAGTTGTAACTGACCAGGCGAATATTCAGGCGGCAGCCGAGGATCAGCAACACATCGGCGTTTTGGACCGCAAAGTTGCCGGCGCGGTTGCCGAGGGAGCCTGGCCGTCCCGCGTAGGCCGGATGATCGTCCGGGAGCAGATCATTCGAGTTCCAGGCAGGCACGATGGGAATGCCCAAACGCGCGGCGAGCTCGAGGAAAGTTTCGTACTGATCGGCCAGGCGGATGCCTGTGCCGGCGTAGATGACGGGTCGTTTGGCCGTGGCCAGTCTTTCCATGACGTGACGGGCAGCGGCCTGCAGATCTTTGGTTTCAAAATAGATAGCGTCTTCGGCTGGGTCGTAACAAGCCAGTTTGTCTGGCTCGATTTTGGTGCCCTGCACATTGATTGGCACGTCCAGCCAAACCGGGCCAGGCCGGCCACTGACGGCCAGGTGCAGGGCGCGTTCGAGATGATAGCGGATGGTTTGCGGGTCTTTGACCAGGACAGCGTATTTGGTGATGCCTTCCACCATTTTGATGATGTCCACCTCCTGGTCCCCGAGCTGGCGCAGAGGCAGTCCGGTGCTTCGGACTAGTGTTTCCCATTTCACCTGGCCGGATATTACGACCAGCCCCATGGAATCCACATGCGCGCCATAGACGCCGGTGATGGCATTTGTGGCGCCTGGGCCCGTGGTGACATTGACAGCCGCGAGGCGATTGGTGAGGCGGAAATAGGCCTCGGCAGCCATGGTGCAGGTCTGTTCGTGATGGCAGCAAACGATACTCAGGCCCTTGCAGCGGCCAAAAGCATCATTCAAATGCATTGCGCCTCCGCCCGTGACCATGAACACGTGGCGAATTCCGCGAGCAGCGAGGGTTTGTGCGATGAAGTCAGCGACCCTGACGGACATACGATAGCAAATCAGGATAGTTGGGGAGGATGGCGGAGAAAAGGAGAATTGTTCGAAGCCCGAAATCCGAAATTCGGAGCCCGAAGACCAGCCACGACAGGCGCGCGGCATTTATGCCGCTTGAATGTCGCAGGAGGGCGTATGGTGAATCTGGCCCGCACTATGCTCATGGCGTGAAGCGGCCTAAAGGCTGCGCTCCTGTTGCGGCGCCGCCCACCCGTCCTTAGCCTGCAATCATCTACGAATGGCGACAGAGCGCCGCGTGAGGGCACGCGGCCTACAAGCTGAAGGCGTTGCTCCTTGTAGGCCGGGTGCCCTCACCCGGCGCGAGGAAGTGTGAAATAAACGGGTTAGCCAGGCTTAAGTTTTCATTGGACTAACGTCGGCGGCTACCGTTAAAGGTTTCCTTCTCGATGCCAGGCAATCGTCCTCTGAATCGCCTGGCTCAGGCCAAAATTCTCTTTCAAGCCTAACTCCACCTGCGCTCGCTTGGCTGAGGGAACATACCTCTCGGCTGGTTTTCCGGGCGTTGGCTGGCGGGCGATGCGAACTTCGACCGGAGGCTGAAAAGCATCGGCAACAGCGCACGCGGTTTCGGCGACTGTGAGGTCCTTGTCAGAGCCGACATTGTAAGGGCGGCATGATTGGCCTTTCAAAAGAATGGTCCAAAGCCAAAGCGCCAGATCGGCGGCGTACAAATAAGACCTGAAAGGGGTGCCATCGCCGTTGACCTCAATGGGGCCTCCTCCCAGGCCATCGCGGATGAAGTTGCCGATGGCGAAGTGCATGTCGAGGGGCAGGTGCGGGCCGACAAAGGCAAAGCAGCGCGCGATCGTTGGTTTGAGTTCAGGAGTCTGCTTATGATACAAGGCGCAAAGCAGTTCGGCGGCGCGTTTCCCCTCGCCATAAGCCCAGCGCGGTTCGGTGGGATTTGGTCCGCCGCCGTAATCTTCAGGCACATGGGTGATGTCCGAGGGTTGCTGGCCGTACACCGCGCCGGAACTGGCCAGCAAAAATCGCTGCGCACCGCACTGGCGGGCAAATTCGAGCGCGCGCCGGGTGCCCTCGACGATAGTGTCGAACATGAGCAGCGGGTTTTCTTCATTCAATTTCGCGCTCGCCTCCGTCGCGGCATGGATGATATGAGAAAAGCGGCCAGGCGGAAATTCGAAGGTCCGAATGTCGCCTGGCTGAAAGCGAATGGATGGAATCTTGGCCAGATGAGGCGCCTTTTTCTGAAACGCCTCAACACTCCGAGTCAGCACCGTGGCTGAGGCGCCGAGGCCCAGCTTCTCATTGGCCCAGGCAAAGGTCTCCAGGAGCCAGCAACCAAAGAATCCCGTTCCTCCGGTGATAAACAAGCGCGACCCTCGCAGCTCCTCCCAAAGCGAGCGGCCCTGGGTCAGGACGAAATCGAGATCGGATGTGAGCGGATTCAAGTGGACCCAAATCTATCCAGAATTCCGCCGGAAAGGAACTGCGAACGACAAAGCGAATGGCTTGGCTGCCCTTGGATTCTGCCTCAACTTACGGTCTCCACTTCGCGCATGGGACGCGTGGCGGGGGGCGGCAAGGCGATGCTTTTCTCTGCCGCAGTCGCCACTGTATCGTCCACGATCTCGCATAGTTTGCCAAAAGCTTCGGCCTGCGTTGTGCCATGGCAAACGCCACCGAAAGGATATAAATCCGGACAGTAGCCAATATACAGCCTGTCCTCCTCGCTCCAACGGACGAACATCAGATAGCGATCTTGCGGCCTCATGATTGTATTTGCTTCAAAGCATTGCGGAGTTGCTTTTCCTGATAGTGCTGCGCGTCAGCACCGTCATGTCCCGAAATAAGGACGAAGCCCCGGAATTTTTGATGCGTAAATTTACGATGGCTCCCCTTCCCGCCATGGACCTGAGTGAAGCCAGCTTTCTCGAGGTCGGAAACCAACTAGCGGATCTTGCGAGGCACATGTTGCAACTTAGCAGGCCAGCCGTGGGTACGCCAGTCACTTGTTCGTGAGAACGCTTGCAGGAGCCGATTCATAACTGGCGACGCGGATGGAATTGCTTTTCCCGAAACACCTCTTATCCTGCCAGCATGATAAAAGTTGAGAAACCGCCCGTGGATCTGGAATTGAAGCAGCGTATCCACGAGCTCATTGAGTATAAGGGCGGAGGGTACAACCAGGAGAATGTGGCCGATATTATTGAGAACGCGCTCAAACTGCTGACGGATGTCGAGGACACTGGCGATGTGCGGGTGATTCAGACGGCATTGCGGGAGTTGCGTTACGCTTTCAAGCTGTTTGCCCCTTACTCAGAGACTCGCAAAGTGACCATCTTTGGGTCTGCCCGAACCCAACCTACGCGGCTGGAGTATCAGCAAGGGGTCGAGTTCGGACGGAGGATCGCCGAGGCGGGCTTCATGGTGATAACCGGCGCTGGCGGCGGCATCATGCAGGCGGGTCACGAAGGGGCCGGACCGGAGAAGAGCTTTGGCGCAAACATTCGCTTGCCGTGGGAACAGACAGCCAACCCAGTCATCCGTGAAGACAAGAAGCTGATCACATTTAAATACTTCTTTACTCGCAAGCTGATATTCATCCGGCACTCGGACGCAATCGCGCTTTTCCCTGGCGGCTTCGGCACGATGGATGAAGGGTATGAGGCCCTGACCCTAATGCAGACGGGCAAGAGCCAGTTGATGCCGCTGGTGCTGATTGACCGGCCCGGGGGGACTTACTGGAAGACGTGGGACAAACACGTGCGCGAACATCTGTTGCGGGACCAGTTGATCTCACCCGACGACCTTAACCTTTACCACATTACGGATAGCGCCGAGCAGGCAGTGAAAATCATCACGCGCTTCTATCGGAACTTCCATTCGACGCGGTTCGTGAAGGACCTGTTTGTGATCCGACTCAAGAACACGCCCAGCGAGTCCGCTCTGGCCGGCATGAATGAAGATTTTGCGGACATCATTGTCGGTCCTGCCATCAATGTCATCCCACCCACTACTGAAGAGCTGGCCGATAACGACAATGTGGAATTACCTCGGATCGGCTTTGGATTTAATCGGCGGGACTATGGCCGGCTTAGGCAATTGGTGGATGTGCTGAATAGCCTCTAAAGACTGGGAGTTAACTAAGTTAATTAGGTTAACTGGGTTAATTAAGGAGGAGTGCGGTGACACGAGTCAGCGTAGTTCAATTAAGCGCCGCACGAAATCGGCTGTGCCTTCCAGCCACCAATGGAGCGCAGGGAGTAGTTCTCCCTTGTCCGCAAGCAACGCGATCCCAATGATAAGGACGGCGATGTTGCCGAGGAAAATGACAACGGCTGAGAATATGTAGCCCTGGTCGCTGATGTCTGATTGGTGGCTTTTGAGAATGTGCCAAGTCAGGGTCACGTGGAACGCGTAGGCAGCCCCAAGGAGCAAGTGAAACCAGGGCTGATACCTGTGCCAATCCCAGACCAGGTGGCCGATCACGAACACCAGCACCACGAGGACGGCGTAAAGTGGGAAAAAATAAGGCGCGAGCGCGATGAGGAAGTTGCTTTTTGTCACCACGACGTGGCCGCCGCTAGAGGAAATCCTGGTTTTGTGAAGCAAAACCCTGCCTCCCATCAGCCAGGTCCAGATCGCGTGCGTCAGTTCATGGCCGAGGACATAAATCCACATCGGTTTGGGCAAGAGCAGGTAGATCACAATCCAGCAAGCGGCGCCCGCCAGAATCGGGACCCAGACCGTATCGGCGCCGCCGCTGGTCCGCGCGAGCTTCCATAGCGCCGAAACCGCTCCTACGCAGACTGGCAGAAGCAAAAGGGCGATGATGGTCTTGCACCATTTTGGCACGAGGCCGAGTTTGAAGTTCAAAGTTCAAAGTTCAAAGTCCAAAGTCCGAAGGGCACTTAACCCCATAGTCCGGCGATTGGGCGCGGTGCGAAATTGAGGCAAGAGTATGAGACTGACATTGGCTTTGAGTGGGCTGGCTCTCCTGTTAACGTTGACCGGCTGCACTGTTGGAGGGGCCTATGGAGGGGTTTACGGCGGGGCTGATTACTATGCGCCTGCTCCTGTTTACGGTTATGGCTATTATGGGTACTACCGCCCTGCTTGGGATAGAGACCATTACTGGGACAGGCATCATTACTGGGAACGCCATCGCTATTGGCACCACGACCACGATTGAAGATTTGTAGCAGCCGACGTAAGGAGGCTCTAATTTCCCAGTCGGAGGGGCTGGAGTCTCTTCACGTCGGCTGCTACAACGAGAGGCTTATTACTGTTCCTTCGCCTGGATAAAGCCTTAGCCGGAAAGAGGTTTCCGCGTGTTCGACTGTTACGGGCATCGGGATGCCGGAGCCGATTCCCAAATCCACGCACCGGGCGAACTTTCCTTGAACGGATATCCGGTCCTCGCGGCTGTCTCGCGTGTGCGGGTTTAAGACGAATAGATACTGCTGGCCATGGTTTTCCTTGCGAAGGACGAGTTCGAACAGGTTTCGGTCGCAAGAGGCGGGCTTGGCGCCGATGGACTGATCCAGCACGCGATAAAACAGGGCTTGGAGATTGGCAGAATCGAATGGTCCCGTAGAGATGAGCACTCTCCCTTTGACGAAATGTGCCGACGCGGCAGTCAGATGGCCTTTCTCATTATAAATCTGTTCAGTCACGCTGGAGTTTGTCTTCACGAGTTCCCATTGCCAAATCCAGTGACCCGGCTGCCGGTCGGCCGCCCTGGTTTGGCCAAAAGTCTGCGATACAAGCCGCAGATCATCGTGCCCGTAAGGATTCCAAAGCCCCGGCAGACCAAGGCTGATGAGCGTGCCGCCGCTTTTGATCCAGGTAAGCAGCCGGTCAGTAACTTTCTCTGGCAAATAAGGGGCTTGGGGCAGAATAACGACCTTGTGCTGACTCAGTGAATAACCGTCGAGCACAGCCTCTTCCGGGACGTACAGAAAGGGATAGTTTCTGGGGAACAGCAGGTCGTGAACCTGTTTGCCGGCCACCGTTGTGTGATAGCTGAAGTTTTGATTCGGGTGCTGCGGCGGGCTATTGAGGATCGAGGCCGTGGGTTGCAGGATCACGATTGGGGGATTGGCGATTTCGGTTTGCATCAGAATGTCGTTAAAGCGCAAGGCTTTCCTCTTCGTGACAGGCACAACGCAGGCTGAAGGGCGGAGGATTGAGTAACCGAGGTCGCGATTAAAGAAGGCGTTATGGTAAGCGGGCCAATCGTAGTAGAAATCGAAGAAGACCAGGGCTTTCTTGCCCCAAACCAGGTTTCGCCAGACGCTGGCCTGGCAGGCAGCACGGAAGTCGGATTCGCTCGAGTCATCCAGCGGCCCGGTGCGCGGGAAGGTCCAGACATACTCGAACTGCACAGGAATTTTGCCCGAGAGCCGGCAGAGGCTGTAGAGATATATTTGTTCCGGAAGGTTCGGCCAGAAATTGTTCATGTGCATGTCCACCCAATCCATCGCGCCGGATTTCTGCAACTGCCAGGAATCGAGCGCCTCGACCGGCCAGCCACTCATGAACATGCCTGCATTGGCCACAATCGGTTTGACGGGGTCACCTTTTCGATAGGCGTCGTAGAGCGACTTCCAGAGCAACATGTGGCTATGGCAGCGAAAAAGTTCAAACTCGTAGCTGAGCGGTGTCGCTTTTTCAGGCGGGGAAATGTAAGGGTCGGCTGGAGGAGAAATCGAATCGAAGGCCGAATAATTGGAATGCCAGGCCTGGTTCAGAGAGGAGATGCTTTGGAACTTATTCTTAAGGTAATCCCGGAAGGCGCGTATGGCGGACGCATTGTAGCCTGAATATTGGGGTTGGCCGGGAGGTTGGCTGCCAAAAGGGTGGGGCTCGGCTGTGTAATCATAGCAAACCAGAAATGGATCGTCTCGAAGCGCCCGCCCCTGCGCCTCACAATAGTCCTCGAGATAATCGCGTGCCCTCGGATTCCAGATATTTAGCTGCCCCCAGCCGTTGGCACTCTTCAAAACTTTGCCATCGGCAAGTTTCATCCAGATATCATCATCGTTGATGTGCTGAGCGAGAAACCCCGGTGCCACATAGCTATTCTGGTTGTTATACACCCCAGCCCAGTAGTGGTAGCCGGAGTGATTGGTCCGCATCCAATTAAATTCAGGAGCGCTTCCGTCTCGAAATGCTTGAGGGATGTCCAGCCGGTTCGAGGCTGTCATGGGGATATTGAAACCGAAGACGCCACCGCTGAAATCGAAGCGCAGCGGCAGAGTGCGATCATCCCCTGCCTTGCCGGTACTGCCGAAAAGGATGCGACGAGGGCGACGATTGGCGTCGAGCCAATGGCCTTTGTTCCATGCTGGCGCGAGATCCTCGTTGGCGATGGGCAAGGCCCGGAACTCGTTCCCCGCGCTGGCCTGTCCTAAGCGCTTGAGCAGTTCCAGAGCTGTTTTCCCCGCTGCGGTTTCCGCGGAAGCGATCCGGTTGAGAGCCATATCGAGTTCTGCCGAACTCTGCGCTGCATTGGTGATAAAAAGTTGCTTATACAGGCCTTGGGCGCTATCGAGCTGTTTCTCGAGAGCTGTCAGTGACTTTTGAAGTGTCTCAAGTTCAGCCAAAAAACCTCCCCGCTTGCTCTGCGGCGTGTAAAAGACTGCCCGTTCGATCTGACGCGCTACATCCACGTTCAGCCAATGATCGGTCATGAGTTGACCGTAGCGGATGGCCGAGGAACCCAGGCTGGGAAGAGTTTCAGCCGAAGAGGTGCGAGTTATGACAATGGCGAACGCGAGGAGGCAAACCGGCTTCAACACAGCCGATGATGAGCAACGGTGCTGGAGACTTCAACCCCGAACCTGATAGAAGCCGAATCTATTCAACCGCGAATGAACGCGAATTAACGCGAATGATTCGTGTTCATTCGTGTGTATTCGTGGTTACTTGGCGCGAGCGGGGCACGCGCCCGCTACGAATTGGCCGCCTGCGTCTCTTTATCGAGGTGCAGCACTTCCTGCATGGCCTCGGGAGAGACACCGTAGGAGATCTGCGCGTTGAGTTTGGTCTTGAGGAACTCATCGAGCGTGATCCAACGGCCTTCGACGTTGATCCGCTTCGTCCAGGCGCAAACGACTTGCAGATGACCTTGAAGCTTGCGGATCTCGGCTGTGGACCGGTTCAGGTCCTCCAGTGCTTTTTCCAATTCCTGCCGGGCCCGGGATTGCGCATGCAAACTTTGCCGCAAGGTTTGCAGCAAAACTCCAATGCTGCCGAAGGCCACAAAGCACAGAAAACTGTTCGCGTACCGAAATTCTTCGATCGGGTATTGATGGTTGGAAAGAATGTCCACGATGCACCAACTAACCCCCGTTAGAATGGACATGAACAAAACGGCGCCGCGGCCAAGATACCAGCCGCAGAGAGAAACGGGTACGAAGTAGAAAACAAAGAATAGGAATTCGTAACCAGTAAGGTAATGAATGTAGCTAACGACGAAAAGATTGGCGATGCTTGCCAGGAGGACCTTGATGCGGAAAATCCACTTCGCTGAGGCCGCAGCCGGCGTTCGCGTCACGGTTCGGCCGGACTCCTGCGTCGCCGCAAGGTCTGGTTTCGCTGGAACCGCGTCGGAACTAGAGGGGCTCCTGTCCGTTTGTTGGCTTCCGGGCATAGTTCGTCCCCTGTCATTTAAGCTATTTTCGTGCCGAAAACCGCCCGAGTAGGGCAGGCTTTCCAGCCTGCCCTACGACTGGCTCTCAAGCTTACGCCCTGGAGCTTACCGTTCATCCCACTAGCAACGATCTCCGTTTGACTTTAGCCCCAGTTCTGCTAATGGTTTTTATTATGAAATCAATCCTGCTTGCGACCGCATTGTTCATTGCCACGAGCCTGGCCACCCGTGCGGGCTCCATTATGGATATTCCTCTCAAAGACATCGACGGTAAGGATACATCCTTGAAGGCTTATCACGGAAAGGTGTTGCTCATTGTAAATGTGGCTTCGAAATGCGGGCTTACCCCACAATACAAAGCCCTTGAAGCGCTGCAACAGAAGTACCAGGACAAAGGCTTCACCGTTCTGGGTTTCCCTTGCAATCAATTCAACGGCCAGGAGCCCGGCAGCAACGAAGAGATCAAACAGTTCTGCTCTTCCAAATACTCTGTTACATTTCCGCTGTTCGACAAACTGGACGTCAACGGACCCAAACGGCATCCGCTCTACGTTGCGCTGGCTGGCGAAAGGTCGCCATTCCCCGGCGACATCAAATGGAATTTCGGGAAGTTCCTGATTAGCAAAGATGGGAAGATCATTAAGCGTTTCGAGCCGCGCACTACACCGGATTCACCCGACGTTGTTGCGGCTATCGAAGCTGCGCTAGGAGGGAAATAGAAGGGCTTCGAGCCTGGCCAAAGTAGCGCAGGTTTCCAACCTGCTGTATCGCCGATTTCCAATCGGCAGATCGTCCGTTGGCCGGCGGGCGGAGGTCTCGCAGGCTGGAAGCACTGCGATACAGCAGATTGGAAATCTGCGCTACTCCAAAGCTGCGTAAACCCGGCGCTCCTGCACCTTTCTGGTGGCCGTTCTGCTTTCGAGCTTCGGATTTCGGACTTCGGCTTTTTCTTCGCTGGCCCCGGAATTGCTTCACCTCGTCCTGATTATGACTCTTGAGGAAGCAATTAAGCTGGCCAAAACCTGCGCCCAACAGATGGACGCCCGCTATAAAAAGACCGTTTTTGACGAATGGGCCATTGTCTCCATGAGCAACCGCGATCGGCGCATGCTGGCCTATATCGGGCCCAGGCGAGATGGATTTCAGAAGAATTTTCTGGTGGACGCAGGCTCTTTACGGGCCGGGTTGTTGAAGCAGGAACATAATGCCGGGGATTTTGAGTTCGCCCGCCACGGCGTGGGCACAGGGTTTGAAGCCTTCATGGCCCTGGGTAAAGGAATGTACCTGATTTGCAACAATACCGTCCAATCTATGGACGGTATTAGCCAGGATCCTCTTTGGCTATCGGCACAGGTGCCTTTCGTGGAATTGAGCGATAGGGTCAGGGACGATGAACTAGTCAGTAGTTCGTAGTCCGTAGTCAGTAGTCCGTAGTTAGTAGTCCGTAGTCAGTAGCGGGTAGTTCCTGGTGAACACGTCGCTCCCTACCCACCCTCGGCACGCTACCCAACGCTCTACGCTCTACACGCTCTTCACGTTCCGCACGTTCTCCACGCTCCACGTCTCACTTCCCAAGGCCTTTATAGAGGAACACGGCGTAGGCCCCGGTAAGCACCCATCCCATCCATCGCGGTAGCCGGCCAAGCAGCGCTACGAAAAGAAAGTGGATGGTCGCCGCACCGATCAGAATGATCACTGCGGTTTGGAAGAAGCCGGGCAGGGGCATGGGCTGATAAAGCGCGTAAATGCCAAGTGAGAGAGGGATGCTGATGTGGCCGTCGCCGACCTGCGAGGCGTAAACGACTTCCGGGTTGCCGCGCCGGGCGTAATAGAAGGCGAGCAATCCATTGGGGAGGGCCATCAGCCAGCCGCTGAGCCAGCCAAGGTAACGCGCGCTAAGGAATCCTGTGTGGCTCTGTGACACCCAGTCCACCAACCATTCGGTGCTCACATAAATCGCATAAGCTCCGACCGCCAGTAAGGCCAGGTTCACGGGGAGCATCCAGGTGAAGGATCTGTTCTGGCGAACATTTGTTTTAAGCACTTCAAACACGTGGAAGCATTGCCAGAACAGGAACAATCCCACTAGGACCATGCCATCGGCAAAATCCAGTTTGCCATCCTGCGCGAGTGCCCAGACGACTCCCGTGAAGAAGATCGCTGCCGTCAGCGTGAGCAATAGAGAGAGGCGGTTAACTTTGTGCTCCTGAGAGTTATCTTTTTTTTTCTTTTTGCTGGGTTTCGCTTTGGCTTTGGCCGCCGGCAACACGCTCATGCCCCAAATGATCGCCGGCAGCCCAATGAGCAGCGTGAGATTGGTGATATTATTCACCAAAGCATTAGTGAGCACCTCCTGGCCAGGGCCGCCTTTGGAGCCGAGCAAGAACGCAAAAATCAAGTTTCCCATGCCGGAGCAATAGGGCATTACCAAAGTGCCTAGCACAGTCCCTTCGAACCCGCTCTTGCCCATGGCCTCCAGCCGCCAGATCATTAGAAACGACCCAGCCAGGAATAGTCCGAGAAAACACCACGGCGCCCAAGCGCCAGTCTGCTCGAAGGATGTGCGCAACCAGTTCAAACCAATCTTTCAAGCACTTGCTGCGCCGAAAGGCTATAGAGTTTGATTGTTTTGTGCCGCGATGTGTGGCCGCGCACGAGTTCGACCTTGTTTCGAGGGCAGTCAAGCTTTTCTGCAAGAAGCCGGACCAGGGCTTCGTTCGCGGCCGCATCCACTGGCGGCGCTGTGACTTTGATCCGCAATTCGGCGCCCAGCGGTTGGCCGATTTCGTTGGCCGAAGCTCGAGGCTGAAGCTTCACGGACAGCAAAACTCCGTCCTGCTGTTCGCGCAGAAACTCAGGAATGGTCATATTGTGTTCGCAAGCTTTTAGACTAAGCTGTTCACAGCCGATGAACAACTGGAAGAGCATTGTCATATTGCGGGCTCGATTGCGGCGAAGCGGACTGCACTTTGGAGTGCGGCGACATGTCGCCGCTTTGGAACACCGCGACATGTCGCGGTGTTCCAAAGCGCGGACATGTCC
>PSRM01000113.1 GCA_003176045.1 Verrucomicrobiota bacterium
ACAAAGAGCCAAAGCGCCGTCGCCGCTACGCTCTGCCGGCGCACTCCATATGGTGGTACTTCCAAGATGCGCCCTCCTGGGACTGTGCTGGCGGATTGGTGAACGGCGAAGTTGCGGTGGCAAGGTTCAACCACGGGCCGAAAATGTTGGTGGCTGACTGGAGCGTTCCGTATGGCCAACTGAAGACCAAGCCTGCCGGCGAGGACTGGATCGAGACGGTGACGGGAGGATTCACGGTGACAGTCGTTGAGCCAGGCAGAGACACGCAATTAGTGACGGTGGCTGTGACGCTGTAGGTCCCGGAAGCGGACTGCTGAGCAGCGACTATGGAAGGATTTTGATTCGTGGAACTGAAGCCATTTGGGCCAGTCCAGTTGTAGGTCGCGGAGGGAACGGTCGAGGCGATCAGGTGCAAGGTCATCCCCGCGTACATCGGGCTGTTGTAAGAAGCGCTCGGCGTGGTCGGCGGGGTGCAGGCGACAGGCGTGGCGCTGGCCTCAGCGGGTGAGTTGGCGGTTTCGGGCGCAGGGCTGAGATAGGTGGCGGCTGAGACAACATAGAAATAGTTGGTTCCGTTCAGCGCCGTCGTGTCGGTAAAAGAGGTCCCCGTGACAGTACCTGGCACTGAGATGGTGGTGTAAGGGCCGCCGCTGGTGGTGGAACGCTTGATATTGTAGCTGGTCGCGCCGAGCAGAGAGCGCCAGGTCAGTGAGACCTGGTGGTCACCGGCAATGGCCGACAAACCCGGCGGTCCCGCCGCCGCCTGTCGAACAGCTTCAACGAAAGCGAGGTCGCCTCCTCCGGTGTGGAAACGGAAATCGTCAATCCAGCCTGCGAAATCGCGGTCTCGAGCCAGGCGGTTGCCAATGAATAGGGAGGCGAGGCTCGGCGCCAGCGGAACTGTTTGTCCGGCAGAGGTTATGGTGCTGATGAGCGTTGCGGACGTCGCATCCGTGCCTTCATAGAGAGAAACCTTGTTGCCATCGTAAGCCATGGCGACGAAAACCCAACTGTTGGTCGGTAAATTGGTCCCGAATGCCGCAGTCGCCTGGACCGTGTTGACGAAGAAATAGAGATCGGCAGCATCCTGGAATTTCATGCCGATGGAATTGGCCGAGCCGCAATCGGTATTAGTGCTGTTGCCCAGAATGAACATGCGTGGCCCGATGTTGGCAGGCAGCCCGACCGATTGTTTAAACCACATTGTGACGGTGAAATTTGTAATGGTTCCGAAACTCAGGGCGGAGTTAGTGATTGCCGCGAAGTTGCCACTGACGCCCTGGCTTGAGTTGGAGGAAAGATTCAATGCGCGGCTGCCGGTGGTCAGGCCGGCCACGCCAGAAATGGCAGAATCGTGGAGGTTCGTGGGTCCGCCGCTCTTGTTGAGCATTTGCAGAGCGACATTCACGCCACCGCTGCTGGTGTCGCTGGGAGTTGTGGTTCCATTGCCGGTATCATCAAAAGCGTATCGCAGCCTGAGGCTCGGGCCGTAAGGCGCGTTTCCAACCACAGCCGTGAGGCTGACGCTGGTGACCATCGTCCCCTTGCTGGCTTGAAAGGACAGGCCGTAAACGCCATTGGTGCTGAAATGCGCAGCGGTGGTAAGAGTGGCGGGGTTGTCGAATGTAACTGTGCCGGGGCCCGAGGCCTGACTCCAGGCAGTGGTCATGGCCGGAGGCGAACCGGGCTGGTTGTCTGTGGCGGTTGCGCCCAATTGCAAGGGGACATTTGTGCTATTGAGGAACACTGTCGCAGTAACCGGATTGGTGATGGCAGCAGTAGGGGGAAAGACTGGAACGATCCAGGTCAAAGAGTCGGACACAGCCGTGCTTCCTTTTGTGCCGGTGGCCTGAACAATATTTGTGCCCGCGGGCAACCAGAGGGGCCAGGTAAAGATGGTATTGGTGCTTGTGGTCGAGCCTTGGGAGACGCCATTGAGGAACAGCTCAACCGAATCACAATTGGCGTACACTTTGGCGGTGATGGAATTGGTCAAGCGGTTGGCGAAAGTATGGCCGGTGATGTACACCATCGGGTTGGTCGTCCAATTGGCTTTGTACCAATAGAAGGCGTCTTTGCGTGTCTGGCGGTCGTACGTAACAAGTCCCTTATCATTGCGCCCAGCGGCATCGCCTTCGTTTCGGCCATCCGAACCAAAGTCGAACATGTTCCATACAAACTTGCCCCAAAGGAAAGGCCGCGTTTTCATCTGTTGCCAGTACGATTCGTGGAAGAGGTTCTGGTATTCCTCCGGGTGATAAGGGCCGGCGTTGTTCGGCTCGGTAACCGGGTCCTCGCCGTGCTGATAAATGCTGGCGCCTGCGCCGTACTCGCTGACCCCAACGGTGCGCGTCGGATACGCGGCATGGAAGTTGTCGGCCCAGGGCGAGAAGTCTGTGGGCACGCCCCCATACCAACCGTAATACTTATTGAAGCAGATGAGCTGGGAGTAGAGCGTGGTAGGATCATTGTCGCTGCTGTTGGCGGCGGCAGTGCTTGGACGGGTTGGGTCCTCCTGGGCGGCAAGGGTTGCTTCCTGGCTGATGAGCGGGCTGGGACTGGGACCGGAATTCAGCGTAATCTCATTGAACAAGCCCCAGCAAACCACCGAGGGATGGTTGAATCTTTGGCGGATCATTTCCCTCAATTGCTGCAAGGTATTGGTGAAATACGCCGAAGAGGAGGTGATGTTGTCAATATTGGGCACCTCGCTCCACAGGATAATGCCGTTCTGGTCAGCCAGTTGATAGGTTTCGTCATGGTGTTGGTAATGGGAGAGCCGCACGGCTGTAGCGCCGATTTCCTTCAGGAACATGAAGTTTGTGACACGTTGGGCGTTGGTGAGCGCCCAGCCGCAGTTGAGCCAATCCTGGTGCATGTTCACTCCGTGCAGGTCATAGTGCTGGCCGTTCAGAAAGAAACCATTGGTTGGGTCCACACTGAAGAAACGGAACCCAAGCGGCTGCGCGACCAGGTCCACGACGCTCGAGCCATTCCAGACTTCAACAAAAGCCTGGTAGAGATACGGATCGTAAAGGCCGTTCCAGAGATGCGGATTCGAGATGACGGCAGTGCTCAAGACATTCGAGACGACGCCCGGGCTAAGTGTGACCGTGTTGGTTAGTGCGGATACGAGGTTGGTTGCCGCGTCAGTGAGGACCGTCCGCACCATGGCCGTGATCGGCGCCGCGCTAGCATTCGAAATGACAGCGGTTAGTTGGAGATTCGCGGAGGTGGAGCTAACATTTGTGGTTTGCAGGTAAACACCGGACGAGCCGTAGTCCAGCGGCGAGATTTGAAGCGGATCAGTCACAAGCAGGTGCACTTCCCGGTAAATGCCGCCCCAGAAAGTGAAATCTGCGTTTAAGGGAGGGATGTTGGTGTTCGCGGCGTTATTGACTTTGACGGCGATCACATTGTCCACGCCGATGTTCAGGAACGGACTGACATCGAAAGCAAATGCGGCAAACCCGCCCTGATGCTCTCCAAGCAACGTGCCGTTCACATAAACGTCTGTGACCAGGAAAGCGCCGTCGAACTTAAGGAAAAAGCGGCGGCCAGTGTAGCCCGGGTCAGGTGTGTAATGCGCGCGATACCACCCGATGCCGCGGTAGTAGGCTGTGCCGGGCCCATCCTGGCCGTCGGTTATGTCCCACGTATGCGGCAGATTGACTGGCGTCCAGGACGAGTCGTTGAATCCATTCGTCTGGGCTCCCGGGACGTCCTGCTGGATGAAGCGCCAACCGGTGTTAAGCAAGATGTCGGCGCGGTTATTGGCGGGTGGGGTGTAGGGTTGGGCGAGGACGGGCGACAATAGACCGAGCAGGCATAAACCAGCCAGGGATGGGGTTATTAACCGGGGATGGCGCGGATGGCGCGGATGTAGAAAATGAACAACAAGGAAACGAAGGGACAAAGGGTCCTGCTGTCTTGTCTTTATTCCTTGGTTGTTCATTAGAATATCCTTTGCCTCAAGGCGATGCCCTACAACCGGGCTTTCGTATTTTACAGGTTGTATAGGGCGCTATTCATCCCTCTTTTGGGGGATGGGAACGATAGGAAACGGAGAGCGAGGCTAAGGCGATACTCGGAGGCGGTAGAACTGGGCCGGTTGAACGGGACCGTTGGTATAAGGAGAATTGGCGTTCGCTACACTGGTCCATGGGCCGGCAGCATTGGTGGCGGACTGTAGCACGCCGGCAGGCCATGTGAGTATGAGATTCGTGCCGGAATGTTGAATCGCGATCACGGGCGCAGGATTGATCGACGCTGCCGTCGTGTCCGGGAGCGAAGCGCAGCCGGCGATCGTGGCCGTGACCGCATAACTACCGGAAGCATTGACGCCGGCGTTGGTGATGGAAGGGTTTTGGGTCGAGGAAGTGAATCCGTTCGGCCCGGTCCAGGAGTAGCTAGCGCCGACGACGGTTGAGGCGGTGAGATTCAAAGTTGAGCCGGCATAGATTGGTCCATTGTTGGTGGCCATAGGAGATGAAGGCCGTTGCAACAGTATTTCGATGCCGCTGGATTTGGCATTATCCACCACGGTGGAATATTGAATAGCAATTTGACCGGCGGTGGGCGTGACGCTGAATTCCCGAACAGTTGCCCTGTTCTCGGCGCCAGTGACAGCGACGATGTCAAAATTCGTCAGAACCTCAGCGCCATTTATAAAGACGTTGAATTCTCGCTGTCCAGGCGAAGACCAGTAGATCTCGGCAAAATGGAGCCGCACCTTGTAAGCCAGCCCGGAAGTCAGGCCCGTAAAAGTATAAGTGAAGTTTCCATAGCGCTCGGACTGATAGACCGACTGAGGAGCGGGCGCGGTTACGGCGCTGGAATCAATGATCGCCGACGAAGGACTCGCCTGTGTGCCACCTGAAAAATCTGTGTCGGCAACGAACTGGCCTATAGCACCGCCGCCAGAGTTTACAGCCAGCGCATACGATCCGAGAGATGCGGTTGCCTGGTTTGAATTGGTGCTTTCGCCGAATGAGTTCGTAGCGCTCACTGTGTAATAGTAAGTCGAACAATTATTGGCGGTCGTATCGGTGTAGGTGTTTCCAGCGGCGCTGCCGATGATCGCAAAGGGACCACCGTTGGTATTTGAGCGTTTGATGTTGTAGGCGGTCGCTCCGTTGGTCGAGGCGGTCCAGGTGAGAAACACTTTGCCGTTGCCTGGGCTGGCAGTCAGGTTTGCAGGCGCATCGGGCGCGTTTGTATAAGGAACCTGGACATACGCGCGAACATAATCCACTTGCATCTCCGCGGGGAACGTTGTGCCTGAGTTGATTGTGTTCGTGCTCGGGTTGCCCAGAAAATTGCCGCCGATGGCCAGGTTCAGCAGAATATAAAACGGCTGATTGAATGGCGCCGGATAAGGATAGGTGTTAGTGGAAGTGCCCACGTTGCTCCACCAGTTGGTCTGCACTTCGTAAATGGTGCCATCCACTGACCAGGTAATCGAGTTGCTGGTCCATTCAAGCGCATAGAGGTGGAAATTAGTGACGCTACCGCCGCTCGGCAACGTGTAGTTTTGCGTGAAATAAACATCATTTCCATTCGCCCCTCCAAAGTGGATCGTGCCTCCGACCTGTGTAGTGGAAGTTCCCTTGTTTTCCATAATGTCAATCTCCCCATTGTTCGGCCAACCTCCATACGTCGAGTTCTGCGGCAGCATCCAAATGGCGGGCCAGGTTCCAGTGCCCGACGGAAGCTTTGCCCTGAACTCGAAACGACCGTATTGCTGCGTGAAAAGACCGGTCGTCTTGATTCGCCCGGAAGTATAGTTGAACCCGGAATAGGACTCCTGCAACGCGGCGATGTGGAGCAGGCCGCCGGAGACGTAAACGTTGTTTGTGCGGCTGGTGTAATACTCCAATTCATTGTTCCCCCAGCCGGAGATCCAAGTGCTCCCGGCATAAAAGCCGTTACCTGTGTCGTAAGTCCAGTTGGTCGTGGCGATGGACGTGACGTTGAACTCGTCGCTCCAGGCCAGTTGCCAGGCGGCTTCGGAAGCACGAGGGCCAAGCACGAACACGGCAAGCAGGATCGTAGCGCAGATTTCCAATCTGCTGTGTCGCAGATTTCCAATCTGCAGGCGCCGCTTGCTTCGAAACGTGTTGTGAATTCGGCCGTGCAGCCGACTGGACGTCGGCGATACAGCAGATTGGAAATCTGCGCTACTTCCTCCGCGCGACCGGCCTGCGGTCGAACTAAGAATGCGCGGGAACATCGGCATCGCTTGAATTTACCATTTTTCCTGATTTCCGCTCTCCAAAAAACACGCACTATGCACTATAGATAAATAATCCCGCGCTGGAGAGCGGCGGTGACGGCTTCGGTGCGGTCCGCCACGCGAAGCTTGCCTAGAATATTCTTAAGATGGTCCTTCACCGTGTACTCGGTGATTTTCAGGACATCGGCGATCTCCTTGTTGGCCAGGCCTTTAGCCAGTTGATGCAGGACCTGCACTTCGCGTGGGGTGAGTTCTTCGAAATCGTTCCGAGCCGTCAATCGATCGGCGACTTCCTTGGGCACCCATCGCTGGCCGGCGGCGACGGCGCGGACAGCGGGGATAAGCTTCTCGCCGGTGGAACCTTTTAGCACGTAACCGTGCGCGCCGGCCTCCAGGGCATTGTGTATTTCTTCGTCGCCATCAAAGGCGGTAAGGATCAATACGCGAGCATCAGGAAAATCGCGCGTGATTTGCCTGGTGGTCTGAACGCCATCCTTGACCGGCATGCGCATATCCAGGACGGCCAGATCAGGATGATATTTGCGATACATATCCAGCGCCTGAGCACCGTCCACCGCCTCGGCCACGACTTCCAGGTCCGGCTCGGTGTTCATCAATGCCACCAGTCCCATGCGCACAATGTAGTGATCATCCGCTACAAGGATTCGAATTTTTGAGGAGGGACGCATAATAATTTCAGACCTGGGGTGTTCTTATCCGTGCAGAATCGTGAAGATTCTTGCTTTTTGGCCGAGAATGAACCCGCTGGAATATTTGAACGTTGCTGCGGACAGGAATGTCCGCGCTCCGGTTGCGGCCTCGCCGCGCCTTGTTTATCCGTGTTCATCCGTGTTCATCCGTGGTTGGAAATTTCTATATTTGTGCCGCTTCTGGCGAGGCGTCCTGCTCAGGAGCGCCATTGCCTTTGTGGGGCCACTGAAATGCTTCGGCCGGACCAAGCGGGACCTCTACGCGCACGACCGTGCCCTGGCCCAAACGACTGGACGGAAGAAAAGTCCCGCCAATACGCCTGGCCCGTTCGGACATGCCAAGCAGGCCGAAGTGGCCATTACTCGGTCCGGCGCAGGTTTGCAGATCAAAGCCGATGCCGTTGTCCTGAATCTGCATGATAACGCGTTCGGCCTCGAACTGTAGTTCGATGTCCACCTGGGTGGCGCGGGCATGTTTGATGACATTGGTGATGGCTTCCTGGCTGATGCGAAGCAGGTTTTCTTCAACCACTTCCGGCAAAGACCGCAGGTTGCCTTTGGTTTGCAGGTCAACTTTGATGGCACAGGGTTGCGTCAGTTGCCGCGCGCTCTCGACCAGCGCGCCGGGTAGATCGAATTGCTCGATGGCCCGTTTTCGCAAGTCCCAAACCGAGCGGCGCAATTCGGTCTGGCTTTTGCCCATCAGATTCCGAGCCAAGCCGAGGTGGTTTCGTGCGCTCTCCGGTTTGCTTTCATACAGTCTGGCTGCAGTATCCAATTGAAGAGCGATGCCGGTGAGGGTTTGCTCGACGGTATCGTGCAACTCCTGTGCCAGGCGTGTGCGTTCGGAGAGCACGGCTTTGAATTGGACTTCAGCTTCCTTGCGAGCCGTGATTTGGAATTTGAGTTCTTTGGTTCGTTGCCGGACGCGTTCTTCGAGCAGGTCGTGCGCTTCCTGCAATTGCCGCTGCGCCTTTTCGCGCTCGCCAATCTGGAAATTCAATGCCGCATTTTGGCGCGATACCATCACCAGCCAGCCTAAGACTATGATGGACACCACCGACACCATGCCCAGGATCACTAACATCCGCCTGGGCGTAAACCAGCTCGGTTTCGCAAGCACGCGCACCGTGTCCGGACTGCGGACGAGGATTTTGAAAGACTTCACTCTTCCGTCGTTATCAATTTCAGACAGACAAACACCGCAGACGGCGACAGTGCTGCCGATTGGAATCGCTTCAAGATTGGAAGGCGGCGCGACCGATTCCGCCTGGGCCGCGAAGATGACATTGCTGCTTTGCAGGGCCAGTGTGGTGCTGGTGTTAGTACCGCCGGCTGCCGGGTCCGCCATCCGGGTCACCGTGCAATTGAGCAACCTGGCTGTCAGGGAGACAAAGTCGGCATGGTGCAACCCATTTTGAAGCGCTCCGATGGAAACGGGTTTCGGAACTACGGTCACACGTTGCCCCGAGGTCCCGCGGAGGACGGCATCCTGCAACACGGGCAGGTTTTGGTCGAAAGTGGGGAAGCCGACGGCTTCGACTACCTCGCCGGGCTCGAATGGGGTAAGCTGCCGGCTCTGCACTTGAAGGCCGCCGGATTTGTCCTGAACGAAAAGGTTCTCGCCCAACCGTTGCAACGTGACAACGCCGCGAATGTGGGCCCGGCGATTGAGTGAATTATCCGGACGGTACTGCGCGAGGCTGTCCAGTGGAACGATCGCTTCCTCGAAAGGATTGATCGTCTCGGATTTCGCGACCACGAGGTCCTCCAGCACCGGAACGTACACCTCTACGGCGATGAGTTGACGCAACGACCTGTTGTGAGCTTCCGCCGCAGTCCCGCGCACGCGCAACTGGGCGGCGACCAGTGCCTGTGGATCTCTGCTCGTCAACAACGGCGCATAAATCCGAAACCGATAACCCCCCGCAACCAAATCCGCAACCAGCCGAGCGCCCTCAGTGTGCGCTTCGCGAACAACGCCGGTAATCTCGATGCGCTGGCTGTCTTCCGCACCGGACATCAGACGTTCGATCGCCACAGTTTTGGCTGCCGGGAGCGGCCCGGCGCCGATTTGCCGCACGGTCGGGGCGGTGATGATAGGGGCATAAGCGCCCGGGTGAGTTATCCCAGTCACCTCAACAACGATGCCTGGCTCCGGGCGTTGGCCGTTGAAGTTGTCTACGAAAATTCCGCTGGTCGGGTCCTGCATGAAAAAACGGCCTTTCAAAGCCGGGTCCGAAGCGGTGACGATCCCAGTTACCGAGACCTTCAGCGAACGCGCCGCCTGATCGGCAGGAAGGGAAATAATGGAAAGGGCGTTGGTTAAGAGCGGGCCGGGCTCATCGGCTCGGGCTTCCCCAAAACAAGCCAGTGTGAGCAGGAATGTGAAAAGTCGAACCCAACTTGGAACCAGGCCTGACATTTGCGCATTTGAACTATTACTCATTGCAACTTCAATCGGTAAAAGCCCTGCGTCCCTGCGGGAACATTCGTAAACGGTGTCACGGCTGAGTCTATATTACTCCAAGGGCCCACTGGATTGGTAGCATTTTGCAGCGTGCCGCCTGGCCAGGTGAGCACCGGGTTGGCGCTAATCCAAATCGCAGAAATGGAGGCTAGTTGGTCAGTGGTCAGTGGTCCGTGGTCGCTCCGGAGTCCCCCTTCGCCGAAATCACTGACCCCTTCGCACTCGCCGTCGGCACCGAGGCCGGTGCTGCAGGACCATTCCAAGACAGCGAGTCGCTGACCGTCTTCGAATCCTTTGTTCCAACTGCCCGCACACTGTTGGCCCCGCTAAGCAGCGTCACCGCCCACGTATAGATACAATTGGTGCTGCTGCGCCGGCCCAAGGAGTTTTCGTTCACAAACAACTCCACCGAATCGCAATTGGAATACACCTTCGCTGTGATGGAGTTCGCCATCCGATTTGTAAAGGTGTGACCCGTGATATAAACCATAGGATCGGTTGTCCAGTTGGCCTTGTAAAAATAGAATGCGTCTTTGCGAAGACGACGGTCGTAGGTCACGAGGCCTTTGTCATTTAAACCGGGCAGCCCGCCTTCGTTGCGCGCATCGGATGCAAAATCAGCCATGTTCCACAGCAACTTGCACCATACGAACGGACGCGCCTTCATCTGCTGCCAATGCAATTCGTGAAGCAGGTTCTGGTATTCTTCGGGATGAAACGGACCGCCCGGCTCAGGCTTCCCGCAGGTTTCACTATGATGTGCTGGATTTGCCCCCGCGCCGTATTCACTGATCCCGATGCTCCGCGCCGGGTTTTTCGCCCGAACGCTGTCCAGCCACGGGCCGAGGTCGCTGATTTCTCCGTTGTACCAGCCGAAATACTTGTTGAAGGACGAGAGAGCGGAACACCAGGTCGAGGGCTCGTCATCGCGCGCGTTCGCGGCGGAAACAGACGGGCGCCCCGGATTTTCCTGCGCGGCTAGAGCGGCAAGCTGTTTAGCCAGCCGCGTTGGGCTCGGCCCCTTTTTCATCGTGATTTCATTGAAGATTCCCCAGCAGATGACCGACGGATGATTGTACCGCTGCCGAATGAGTTCACGCAGTTGTTGCGCGGCATTGGCATAAAAGGCGGGACTGTCAGTGATCTGGTTGATGAGCGGGATTTCCGTCCACACAACCAGACCATTCCGGTCAGCAAGGTCGTACGTGTGCTCGCAATGTTCGTAGTGCGAGAGCCTGAGCGCCGTGGCGCCGACCTCTTTAAGCAGCGCAAAGTTGTCCACCCGCTGTTGGTCTTCCACAGCCCATCCCTGATGCACCCAATCCTGGTGCATGCTCACACCGTGCAAATCATAACTGCGGCCATTCAGAAAAAAGCCATTCGACGGATCCACATTGAAGTACCGGAAGCCCAACGGTTGTTCCACCCTGTCCACCAGTTTCGACCCATTACGCACTTCCACAAAGACTCGATACAGGTAGGGGTCCGCAAGCCCGCCCCAAAGATGCGGTTTCTGAATCTGGCCGCTGAGAAGAGCGGTCGAGTTCAATCCGGCAGAGAGCGCCAGATTGCTTTCAAAAGTGGTAACGATGTTTGTCCACGCATCAGCGATGAGCGCGCGGATTTGTACAGTTGCCTCGCGTGGGCTCGCGTTGAAGAGAATGGCCCGGACCTGGAGATCTGCGCTGTTTGAACTGACGCGCGAGGCATCCAGATAGACACCGCACGAACCGTAGTCCAAAGGCGAAATGTGCACAGGATCGGTTATGAGCAGCTTCACCTCCCGGTAGAGGCCTCCAAAAAACGTAAAATCCGCCGAAAGCGGCGGCACCTCGGGATTCGGAGAATTGTTGACTTTGACCGCGATCACATTATCGTGGCCTGGTTTGAGCTGCGAGCTCACGTCAAAGCTGAACGCGGCAAAGCCTCCTTTGTGTTGTCCCACCCAAATCCCGTTCACATACACGTCTGTAACCAGAAAAGCTCCATCGAATTTGAGGAAGCAAACCCGCCCTGCAAACGTTTCCGCCGGCCGGTAGTGCAGCCGATACCAACCACTGCCGCGATAGTAATTATCGCCCCCGTCTTCGCCGTCCAGATTGTTCCAGGTGTGCGGCAAATCGGTTTGCGGCCACGTCGAATCATCGAAATTGATGCCCTCCGCGCCCGCGACGTCCTGTCTGATGAAACGCCACCCATGGAGTAGCGCAGTTTCCGTCCGGGAACAAGTCTGAGGCCGGTAAGTTTCGCCAGGCGAAGGAATAGCACTCATTGTGAGCACCACAAAACTGAGCAGCCCAGCCGCGCCGCGATGGAAGAACGTCCTTGGTTCGACCCGGCTACAAATGGCTCTCACGGATAAAGGCCACCCTAAGCCCTTCTCGTGCTCTCAACCATCCCTCTTTGGAGGGGTCACGCGGAGCGCCGAATTCCGCTTCGGCCCGAGTTTGTGTAGGGGACTACGTGAGGAGTCCCTGGAAAGTAGGGCAGGCGAGACGCCTGCCCTACTCCACAGCCCTCAAAGCTTGAGCGTTGATGAGTTGGTCAATCCCCGCTTCATCACGCTCCGGCCGGGAATAGTAGCGATCCAGAACGTCCGTGGGCAAAGGATCCACACTAGTGATTCGCTCCGGCGGTGCCACCTCGCGAACCAGCCGGTCCAGGCCTAGTTTCATGCTCAGGCGCATCGTATCGGCCATCGAGAGACCGGTTTTGCGGGAGGCGCGGCGTACTTGGCAGAGCAGATCCTTTGACATAGCGAGGCGAAAGGTCCTGTTCCGCATATGTGAATCATTCAGCGCCGAGTCGCGCACGTCAAGGCTGTCAACCCTGCCTCAGCCTTCCCCCAAACAACTCTGGATGGTGTTCAGCGTATTCAGCGTAATCCCGACAGAACGCTTAATGTTCTCCAGGCGCCCGCCATCATCGCACTTGCCCTCAAGCGAAGGCAGTTCCTTGAGAATCGAGACAAGGCCCTCTTTGTAAACCTTGCGTCCGGTGGCATCGAGCATCGGCTCCTTGAGATAACTCGATGGCCCCGGCGAAGTGCCCCAAAGCCCCTGCCATAGCTTGAATTCTCCGGGCACAAATCCGTAGAGCTTCTTGAAAGACTCCGTCTGCCGCGGCCAATTGCCGAAGTACGAATCCTCCGCCTTGAAGAACAGCTCCACCAGCCTTTGGCCTGTGCGCGGATCTTTGGGCTTATACAACAGTCGGACAGCCTCCGTGAGGACGTCCTCAGCGCTTTTGGTTGTATCTGAAAGAATTCGTCCGCCGATGAAAGTCTGCACCTCTGCCCCTGCGTTATTTGGCGGCCCCTGGTAATAGAGACAGCCGCGCACGCCGTCCGCATATTGGAATTTGATTCCATCAACCGCTCGCCGCACGTATGGCAGAAAGTAGGAAGCCCGGTCCCAGCGTGTATCGTGATACAGCCAGAGCTGCCCGGATGTGCCGTAGGCGCAAGACATCTTTTGTATGAATTCGCGCCGCTCCTTCGGGTCTAGCTGATAGCCGGTGTGGCCCTGATCGAAAATACAATCAACGTGTTTCGATAATTCCAGCAGATGGCCCTTCTCCTGTTCATTGAAATGCGGATGCCCTTGCAGCCAGCTAATCGTAATCACGTACACGATCTTCTCCGGCCATTTCTGCCTGATGTAATCTGCAGTCTTGCGGTTGATTCGCGCATTGTAGGCCACCACGCCATCCTTTCCGGCGCAGTTGGGACAGAAACAACATCCCAAATCGCACGACTCAAGATGGACCCCGCCGAAATCCCATTCGCTGAGCACGAAATCAATGATGCGCCGCACATAACCCCACGATTTCGGGTTCGCATCGCACATCGCGTGCGGATGAGCTGAGCCATCTTGATTCTTCCCGCGAACGGATGGATCAGCCTCGATGATCTTGTCATAGCCCCAACTGTAAGTGCCCAGACCGAGTGACAATTTCAGGCCGCGATGCTTTGCCGCCTTGAACAGCGTCTTGATTCGCTTACGCCGGTCGCCATCCACTGCGCTGGTGATGTCCACCGGCCAGCCGTATGTGGCGAAAAGCCCCCACACATCGAACAGGTTATAGCCGGCGCGGCTTTGCAAGTCCATGATGCGGACCAGGCTGCGAACACATTCATCATCCAATTGCGGCGCCGGCCAGTTCTCCAGCGGCAACGCCTCACAGCGCATGTCGTTGATCCAGGCGCCGAAAGCGATGCGGTACTTGTAGGCCAACGATGAGTCGAGCGCCGGCTGATCCACCGCCCTTGCCTTCTCCAAATCCAGCGCCGAGCCAACAAATAATCCGGTGCCCGCAATCGAGGCTCGTGCAAGAAACTCGCGACGGCTGGTCCGATGAGAATTCATGCCACGATCTTAAGCATCCTAATCCCAATGTAAATTGCACTGAGTCGGCGACGATAGTGGAGCGCAGCTTTTCGGGTCAACTCGCCTGTTTTGGGAGTGCGGCGACAGGTCGCCGCTTTAGGACTGCGCGATCCCGCTCATCGGGACGCAATTCCAAAGCGCGGACATGTCCGCGCACTCCAACTCAAGGCTGGGCGTAAATCCGGTAGAACCTCGATTGATCTGATGCGACGGGATCGAATACCGAGATCGTCTGGCCATTGCCGGTAAAATGGCTGCCAAAGTCAGTCCAGGTGTTAGTCGGACCCAGAGCGGAGGCAGTCTGCAGACCATAAGTGACATTGTTGGCGGAGGGCCAACTCACTTGCCAGCCTTGCTGGATGTTCACCGCGACGGTGTTGGTGGGGCCGGGTGCGCTGGCGCTCAGAAGCACGTCGTCTATCAACACCTCCCCTGCGGGATTGGACGTGGCGCCGGTGGTGGAACTGAAGGTAAACCTGGCTTCGACGGCGTTTGAGGGAGCGATGAGGCCGGAAGCCAGAATCTGTGCCCAGTATCCGCTGCCGCCAACAAAATTAGCACTGACAGCACTCAGGGTCAGGCTATTGGTGTCGAGCCAGGTGAGTTTATAGTTTTGGACGAGGCCGGCGCCGTTGAGGATTTGCTCTGCCCAAAAGGAAAAAGTGTACGAGAGGCCCGGGATGACTGGGGCAGCGCCCTGTTTCTTTTCATCCTGCTGGAATTGGATGCCGCCAGTGGCGGGATTGGTATTGGCCAGCAGCATGGACCACGATCCGGAATGTGCGTTGGTGTTGACGCGGAATGGTGGTTCACTGCCAGAAGATGTCCAGTTGGCAGCGTTAGCCCCGGTGCCTGATTCGAATCCACCATTCACGATATTGGTCGAATTGTAGGTCGTGTATTCCAGGACGCGGTAGGCCCGAGTGCCATTGATGCCGAGCGGATCAAACATGTTGTTCGTTGCTCCGTTACCCGCAAGCAAACCCGTCAGGTCGCTCCAGGTCCCGCCGTTGGTCGGGTAAGTCGTCCATTGGACCTTGTAATTGTTGCCCGCCGCTGTCGGCCAGCTCAGCATCGTATTGCGGGCAATGGTTGGCTCGAAGCTGCCTGCGACCGGACTGGCATGAACATTGAGCGTGCCGGGCGAGATGGTGAAAGTGGTGACCGGAACTCCGTTGCTGTAGAGAATCGCCGTTTGAGTCGTAGCCGATGGATTAAAGATGAGGGAAGTGCGGGCACCGGTCTGCGCGTTGTAATAAACCTGGCTCGTCGGAATGCTGGTATAGTAATTGGGATCAGGGTCACCGAGGCCGCGCAGGGAATGAGTCAGGTAGTAGGTGATGCCCGAGTAGGTGCCGTCGCTGGAGATGGCGCCGCCGCTGAGGTGGCTCGCGTTCATCAGGGACGCGACATCGTCCGGGTTGAAGAGCAACTCCCAGCCCAAAATATAATTGCCCAGGTAACCACCTAGATCATTGGCGGTGCTGGTGGTCATGTCCCTTTGCTTCGTCCAGGGCGCGCCTGGCTGGCCGGGAGCTGGCTGGCCGGCGGCGAGGTTGGAATTTGCGCTCCAGACAATGTTGGAATATTGGACCCAGGTGCCGCTTGCATACGTTGCCGTATTGGTCCAGACCGGATAACTGTGCAGGTTAATGAGCCGGTCATTCCACAAGTTTGTGAACTGGTACGTGGCAAACGACTTGGTGCGGGCAAGGTAATTGTTCCAATGATTTTGCGGCACCATTTGAATGCCGTACACCCACGCAGGGTCGCCGTCGAAAAAGGTCGCGTAGGACAGCGAGCCCGAGCCAAGAATCCCACACATGGATCTGCCGTAGCTGGCCGGGAAATTGGTGCGATACATGTCCTGCCAATATTCGTTCACGGCAGAGGACTCGATCGCATAACCCATCGCACCGGCTGACGTAATCGTGTCGTCGTTGAGAGCATTGCCGAGCATGAAGAGCCCGACCCAGGAATTCATGGCCTCCGACGATGATTCCTGGTTTTCTCCGCCGCCGCTGCTGGTTCCGCCGGCCCAGGAATGACCCTCCCAGATATCGAAAGTGCGCAGGAAAGGGAACCCGAGATCCGTGCGGTCCCAGTTCGCGTATTCCTTGGCAACCATTTTTGCCAGCGGACCGTATTGAGCGATCCAGGCCGGATCGGACAGGCCCACCAGACCGCTGGCAACCATGAAATAG
This sequence comes from Verrucomicrobiota bacterium, assembly GCA_003176045.1. Classification (GTDB taxonomy): domain Bacteria; phylum Verrucomicrobiota; class Verrucomicrobiia; order Limisphaerales; family UBA8199; genus PSRM01. The sequence continues at coordinate 16,008 of PSRM01000113.1, forward strand.
CCGTAATGAAAATGGTTGTCGTTAAAGGCTTGCGAGCCGTAGCTCGCATCGAATCCGACCAACGCAGGCCAATTGGTATAAAGCGCAAAGAAGTGATGCGCTTCCCCGGGCGTGTAGGTGTACCAATCCTGCAGCACGCCTTCGATGGCTGTTTTGAGTTGTGCTTCGACGGACGAAAGCCCCATCTGATGGGCGAAGGTCATGTACTGCGCGGCAACGCCGAGGTCCTTCCCTGCCCCGTAAGTTTCATCGCCGTTGGGATGGCCCGCGTTGGCAAAGTTCTGCGCATAAGTTTGCATCCAGGTCTGAACGTAATCGTTCGGCAACCCATTGGTGCGGGGCGCAGGCAGCATCGGCGCGATGCCGTGGAAATTGTAATTGATCTGAAACTGGGTCCCCGCCGCCACCTGCATCTGCCCGCGCGGCGTCAAATAGCCGTAAGGCTTCAAAAGCAGGTTGTTCTGCGTCGTGCGATAGTGGTGCGGCAACCATCCCTGCAAGGTGTTGGTTTGGCTATTCTTTAACGGCGCGGTCGTCAGGGTCCAGGTCGTTTTGATCTGCCCGTTGGTGCGGTCGTAAATCCAATCCATCCTGGTGCCGGTAACCTGTGCGTAGGCGTATTGCGCAAACTCGCTCAGATTCGTGCGGGCCGGCAGCAAAGCATAGACGAGATAGTTGCTCGTGCCGGATAATTGAGCTGTTAGGGTCGTCCCGGAGACGGTGAACGTGGTGTTGTCCGGCGCGAACACGCCGAAGGTGCGCCCCTGGTAGTCGAACGCAAAAGCGCTGGCGGTAATGCTGTTGCTATTGGCCAGCGATATGACGGCATTGTTGGTGTCATAGATGGTCGTCGCGCCGATGTTGAACGAAGGATTCACGTTCGTATAGGTGGTCCAAACAAAAGGCACACCACGCGCCAGGGTGATGTCCATGCGCCGTCCGGATGCGTCCGGCAACCCGAATTGAAAGCCCCAATCGCTCCAACCGGTGACCGAAGACCGCGCCGCGGTGTAAGTGCCGGTATAGCGTGTGGCGGGGTTGCCGCCGTTATCCGTTTCTACGATCCACGAGCACATAACGTGGCCCCAGCCGCCACCGGTGGTGTCCACGATTTTGATCTGCGCGGTCTGGCCCTGGTATGGCGAAACGTCCCAGATGTTCCAGTTCAATGCTCCAGAGTCCTGGCCTGCGGCGCGAAATGCCACCTGGTTGCTTATCACCAGCCAGACGGCATCGTTAGTCAAATCGTTCCCGCCCCCCGAGAGGAGTTCAATATAGTGCTTTTGGATGGTGAAAGTCGGCGAAGTTAAAGTGCCCGTGGGGCTATCGCTGCCGCGGTAAGTGTTCACGCAAGCAGCGCCTAAAAAGCCCGTGACTGGCGGGCTTTGACCGGGCCAGGAGCCGCCTTGGATCGGCCCAGATCCAAACGCCGTCCCCGTCGTGCTCCAGCCCGAGGGATAATTCGTCTCGTCAAAGTCCGCAATTAGGACATCGTTTGAACCGACCGCCAGCGGGATCGCCCCGATCACGGACAGCGCGGGCCCGGTGTTGAATCCCCCGACCGGAGGAGTCCCTGTGTTCCACGAATTCGGAAAATAGAGATTAAAACCCGATGAATTGGGCGCGAGCATGACAGGAAGCGCCCAGAGCTGGCCGCCAAGCGCGTCCTGCGCAACCGTCCGAGGGGGCGTGTTGGCCGCGTTATACGATGAACGGTCACCAACCAGCACATCGGTCCACCATTTGTTGCTGGGCAACGGCTGATTGGTCAACAAGGCGTCCAGGTGGAGGTTCGGGAAGAGATCAATGATCTGCTGAGCGCCGAGCCCGTAATACTCGTCTGCCTGCGCATCGGCAGGCGGAACGAACGATGCGTATGAGCCCGCTCCGACCGGAACAGCCACTTGGGAATTGGCCGTAAGGCAACAGGCGAACAAAACAACCGTTGCACCCAGCCACGCTCGACACATCATTCTCTTAATCTTCTTCCGCCAAATTTAATATCGAACTTTCATTTCGACAAGGTTCGCAAATAACAACACAATCTGGGAAAAAATGGTCGGCCCCCAATTCGAGCAAGGCCTCGCCGACCTGGGCAAAGTTGTCACCGCGGCCACTCCTGCAACCGCGAAGAATTAGCGCTTTGGAGTCAGCAATCCAGACCGCGAAAGGCGCACCCAGAAGAGGCTATCAAAAATGAGCTGCTGCTTTCTTGCAAAAGTTCGCGGCTTATCCTTCGGCTCTCAGTTCGAGGAATCCTGCTTTTGTGCGGGACGAAACTTGGCTACAGCACCACGCAAATCTTCAATATCAAATGGTTTGCCAATCATGAGGTCAATATCTCCCATGGGATGGTCAGTGGTGCGGAGCAGTTCACCATAAGCAGTGAGCATTACGATGGGTTGGCCAGGGGAACGCTTTTTAATGAACGCTGCCAGTTCGTCGCCTTTCATTACCGGCATGAAGTAGTCGGTTACCACCAGGTCGAACTTGCTTTGGTCGAAAAGAGACAGGGCATCCTGTCCGTTCGCGGCCTCGGTAACACTATGGCCGTCAATAAGAAAGAGCATCTGGACAGTTTCACGCACGAGGGCGTCATCATCCACCACAAGGATGTTCGATCGAGGACGGCTGTTCTTAGTCATGGGGAGCAGAAGTAGCAATCGGGATGCCATTTCTCACCGATTTCGTACATTGTAGCGCAGGTTTCCAACCTGCTGTATCGCCGACTTCCAGTCAGCTGGCCTTTGCTCCGGCTCAGCGGTCCCAGTCCATTCAGCATCAACGGCTTGAAATCCCGCGATGCGACGCCAACGGCGTCTCTCATACCAGCCCAGGGCGAGCGAGGAACGAGCGACGCCCTGGGTTATTTGAGCGCTGAAGGCGCGCCTCATCTGCCTGATTTCTCAGCTCCAGCCTGCTTGTGCCGATCGTCATCGGCAGCACCGGCCGCTATTGTCTGTCTATCGCGGAGTTACTTTTCCACCCCCGGCGCCTGCTCAGTGCTGCGCGCCAAAGCAGGACCCCGGGCAGAAGCAGCAGCGCGCTCGAAGGCTCCGGGACGATCTGGATTGCGCTGAGTTCGGGGAACACGATGCCGACAGAGTAGTTGCGCCCGAAGTCCACTGTCGCCGCCATCTCATTATAGTCTGCATCCCAGCCCGTTTCGGTGACTAAGCCGATCATCCCTCGCCCCACAGGCTGGTTCAATCTATCAGTGAGAAGGTCTTCCACATAAATTCCGACGGTAATGGGGTCCGAGGTTTGGAACCACGTATAATTGTTGGTAATCAACGAATACTCGATTGAGCCCGGCAATGCAGGTTCCATTTGTGCAAATGCCGTGCTGCCGCTCATGGCGAGCAGAATCACCAGAGCATAAAGCACATGAGTTAGGAACTGAACTGAAATGAAATTACCTCTTTGCGCACGGTGCGTTTTCAGCGCACCGCGAATGAGGCCGAATTGGTTTTTAGGTTCGTTATACACGCTGCTCCTATTACCACAGTGCGACCTCATGGGTCAAGTAGATTTCGAAACGTAAATAGCCATTTTTATCCGCGTAATCTGCGTAATCCGCGGTTAAACCTGCCTCCTTTTTCTTTGCGTCTTTGCTTCTTTGCGCCTTTGCGTTAAGTCTTTTTCATGAAAGCAACCTACACCATCGGCCTTGATTACGGCACTAACTCCGTCCGCGCGGTCGTTGTGAACATCGCCAACGGTCACGAGGTGGCCACCGCGGTCTGGAATTACGGGCATGGCAAAGATGGAGTGATTCTTTCCCGCGACCCAAACCTGGCCCGCCAACATCCCGCTGATTACCTCGCCGGAGCCGAAGCCTCCATCAAAGGGGCCTTGCGGTCCGCCCGACGCTCAATCAAAGCCTTTCAACCCGACCAGGTCATAGGCATTGGCGTGGACACGACCGGCAGCACCCCGCTGCCGGTGAACGACGCCGGCCACCCTTTGGCGTTCGATAAACGTTTCGCCAAAAATCCAGCGGCGATGGCCTGGTTATGGAAAGATCACACCAGCGTTGCCGAGGCAGGCGAAATCACCGCCGCAGCCCGCGAATTACGTCCACAATACCTGGCCAAGTGCGGCGGCACTTACTCCAGCGAATGGTTCTGGAGCAAGATACTGCACTGTCTTCGCACGGAACCCAAGGTCTTCGACGCTGCGTATTCATGGGTCGAGCTTGCTGACTATGCCCCCGCAGCCCTGACCGGAACCGAAGCGCCGGAAAAGCTGACGATCGGCATCTGCGCCGCTGGCCACAAAGCCATGTACCACGAGAGCTGGGGCGGCTACCCGGACGAGGAGTTTCTGAGCATGCTCGACCCTAAACTCGGCATCTTGCGGCGCCGATTGCGCTCGCGCGCTTATGCTGTGGACCGGTCCGTGGGGACCCTTAGCTCGGCGTGGGCGCGCAAAACCGGTTTGAAGCCTGGCATCCCCGTAGCCGCAGGTGCCTTCGACGCCCACACCGGCGCCATCGGCGCGGGCGTCGGCACCGGCACACTCGTCAAAATCATCGGCACCAGCACCTGCGACATCACAGTCTGGCCGAACACCGACAAGCTGGCGGACGTGCCCGGCCTCTGCGGCATCGTCAATGGCAGCGTTCTGCCCGGCTATTTCGGCTTGGAGGCGGGGCAATCCGCCGTCGGCGACATCTTCAACTGGTTTGTAAATTACCTCCAACCTGGTGGCCGCAAGTTGGGGTCACACACGGAACTTACGCGCGGCGCGGCCAGGCTGCGCCCGGGCGAATCTGGCCTGTTGGCCCTGGATTGGAACAACGGCAATCGCACCATCCTCGTGGACCAGCGTCTGACCGGTCTGTTGCTGGGCCAAACTCTCTACACTACCCCGTCAGAGATTTACCGCGCGCTAATCGAGGCCACCGCCTTCGGCGCGCTGACCATCATCAACCGTTTTGAAGAATACGGAGTCAAAGTCGAGCAGGTTGTCAACTGCGGCGGCATCGCCGAAAAAAATCCGCTCGTCATGCAAATCTACGCCGATGTGACTGGCCGGCCCATGAAACTTTCGCGCTCCGCCCAGACTTGCGCCCTCGGCTCGGCCATCGCCGGCGCAGTCGTTGCCGGCGCGCACAAGGATGTCCCCTCCGCCCAAAGCGCTATGACCGGTCTCAAATCCCGAGTGTTCAAGCCTGCTCCCCAGGCCCACGCGATTTATCGGTCCCTCTATGCCCTCTACCGAAAACTCCACGACTCCTTCGGCACACAACAGCACGATGGTTCACTCTATCCTGTCATGAAGCAACTCATCGAAATCCGCAACCAGGTCCGAAAAGGAAAGTAGGGAGATGGAGTGGTCAGGGCTTTACCCCACGGACCGGCTTGGAACAATTCATTTTCACAACCGCGAACACAAAGGTAGCATTGACCATTATGCGGTTTGATGTTCGTTTCCAAAACAAAACCCTGCCGGTCGAGTTTGTTTTCGGGACCGACGTAAACATCCGAAGACTCCTGACGTGGCGTAAATGCGCCAACTCGCAGGCTTCTCCAGGCGTTGCCGATACTCTTGAATACGCGCGTTATGCCGCCAAACGTTGGCGCTCTTATAGACAGGAGCGCCGAACCATGAGCAGTTATGACGAATTGCGTGACGCAGTTAAGCAACAGCCTCGAGGTGAGTTTGTGTTTGTATTAGTTGCCCTCTCCAAGTGGTATCCACCCACCTCTTTGTCAGGGTTCTGCTTTTGCCGCCGGACCTGGTGCCATCACATCGTGGTGGATCTCGCCGCTGTTCACCCGGACGCTATCACCGTCGGCAATGCGCAAGTCAAGGGCATCGGAACGGGCATGTTCTACTCCCTTGTGAAGCTTGCCGACATGCTTCGTGTAGAAACAGTGTGGGGCGAAGCAACCGAAAACTCCGCGCCTTTTTATCAGAAATTGCTTGGGCTTCCCCGGGTCACAGACCACTTTTTCATCACTGGCCAGGTGTTCGAGCACTGCTTACGCGGATATGCTGACCTTCCTGGAAAGGCTTGAAACAATGCTCTCAGTATGAGAGGCTAATCTCATGAAGAAGAATGGTCACAAACTCCTGACTTGGGAGGAAATGATCGAGGTCGAAGCCAGGCACCCTTTCTTTGCGGGCAACCTGCGGAGCCTGCGTATGGGTGGACTCCCCACCGCGTCGCCACGCAGTCACCGGCGCGTTAAGCATCCAAAAAGAACGCCACCCCACACGGCTAAATCACGCCCTCAGCACACGCCTGCGCGCTGATCAAGGGACAACGTTCAGCCTGGTGATGATGGGGCGAGGTTTTTTAATTTGAGGTGTTCGACCTGAAGGCTGGCGTGGACTCTTCATTCTCCCCAGTCAAGGCGAATGGAATTTTTCTACGGCCTGGCCCCTCTCATGCTTGATCTTGTCATTGGGGGCTAAGAACTTAATGAGGGCCCAACATGCCAGTATTCCCGGAGATGCTCCGAGTCCAGCAAGCAACACACTCTCGCCAGTGTTCATCGCATCCCGTTGAGCCCAGGTCGTGTAAAGGAGGTGCAAGCCGAAGGCGCCAAATCCGGCCAGTGCGCCAGGAACTATAGCCAGCAGAGGACCACGGGAACCAACGTAGAGTGGAAAACTAATAGCTCCGCCGATGCACGCAATCGTAAACAAAAATGGAACAGGCACTGCGCCGAGTAATGTGATGGTGCCGCCGTTCTGCCAATAGTCCAAGGCCAAAACGGGGCCGCTGAAGGTAAACAGCACGATAGCGATTATCTGCCGTGCTGAGAGTCGCCTTCGCTTTGCTGGCAGGAATGAAAGTGGCGCGCTCATGTATCTAACCAAGCTCAGCGACCCGGCGCACAGGACCCAACGATTGCAAGCGCGACGCTACCGCCAGGTTCGCTGGAAAGCATTGAAGGGTTAGGCCGCGGATGGGCCAAATGGTTCGTGCCATACCACACCATCTTTCGAAATCTCAAGTGCCTTGCTCCGTCGCAACTGTCTCCCGCCGCCGTCCGAGCCCTCTTCATACTCGATAAGCTCATATATGCGTCCGCATGTAGCCCAGCTCTGGCACGGTGCGACGTTTGGCTCCCGGTCCCATGGAATCTTAGCGCGCCGACGTAGCTCACGGAGCGCGTCCTCAAGTGTCCCAAACTCGCCGTGCAGCTCAGCGTGAAGTTCATCTTCAATAATAAATTTCACCATGCGTGAAGCGGCCTATTAACCTTCATCCTTCCTGGCGGGCCTGCCGCCGAGCACCTCGATGCAATACTTCCGATTCCGCGCGACTAACTCCTCAAGTTCCTTCTCCTCCGCGGCACGGTATGCACCCCATGTCTCCAGAGACGTGCGCTTCACCCAGACAGCGGCCTTGCGGTCATAGACCGCGTCTTTCTTAAGCCAGCGGACGACGGTGGAATACCACCTCTCAAACGCGAGGACGTCGTACGCCGGGATGCCTGAAAAGTATTTGCTCCAGTAGAGGCGACCGCGCCCGCCGCCGCGAGAGTGTTGGAAACTGTGCCTGGAGTACTCCAACAACGGTGCCGCATCCTTGTTGCTGACGAACCAGTGGCCATTCGTTGTGCCACTCCGGTCCGCCGTGACCGTCCCGTACTCCGGCGACCATGCGAAAGCTGTATTCCAGACGTAAAACATGGTATGGCCCTCACCGCAATCAAACGAATCCACCCACAATGAGTCAACTGTCGGAGCAGATGAGACAAACAGCTTCACCTCGGCAATCGATCTGAGGAAAGTCAGGAATGCTCGCTCGTCTGCGGAGGTTAATGCAATGGCTGTTTGCTTTCCCATTAATGTGCTCCCGGCTAACGTTTCGGATAGTAAACCCTCCAAAACCTGCGTGCAATAGCCTTGAAAGCATGGTCTTTCTGCGCCTCGGGGCTCCCTCCCAAATCAGCATCGAATTCCCTTGCGCTCCCTTCATTCGCAGCGCCAAATGCTCCTATGAACCGAAGACAATTTATTCAAACGACGGCTGTCGCGGGCATAGCCACGACTGTGCTGCCGTCCAATCCACTCCTTGCCCTGGATTCAGCCAAAGGCGTGAATTGGCCGATCGGCTGTTTCAATCGGCCATGGGTTGGCGATAAAAAGAATTGGGGCTTTGACGCCGCGCTGGATGGCATCAAGGAGGCGGGGTACACTTTGACGGGCCTGTTGACGCGGTCGGCCAAGGAGCCGTTCATCGGGTCGGATGCGACACCGGAATACCTGGCGGCGTTGAAGAAGAAAATCGCCGAGCACGGGCTGAAGGTGAACATGGCCGCGTTGCGAACTAAAAACGATTTGCCGCTGGAGGATCAAATCAGCGATGTGCGCCGGCAAATTGATAATGGGAAAACGGTGGGAGTGGAGTTTCTACTGACGTTCGGCGTGGACAATGCCGCCCATTTGAAGAATTACCTGAAACTGATGCAGCACGCGGCGGCTTACGCGCAGGAGCGCGCGATGAAGCTGGTGCTCAAGCCGCACGGGGGCGAAAGCGGCGGCGCGGAGGAAATCATCCGCGTCCTGGAGCAGGTGAACCACCCGAATTTCAAAATCTGGTTCGACGCGGGTAATATCATCTATTACACCGGGCGCGACCCGGCGGACCAGCTCAAACCAATCGCCCGGCACGTGACGGGTTTCTGCGCGAAAGATTGCGACCGGCAGAAAGGGAGCGTGTGGCTGGAATTTGGGAAAGGCAAAGTGGATTTCCCGGCGGTGTTCGCGGTGCTCAAGAAGGCGGGATTCAACGGGCCAGTGATGGTGGAGTGCTGCGCGCCGGGTGAAACGCCGGAAATCGTGACCGCCAACGCGCGAACGAACCGGCAGTTTTTGGAGAAGTTGTTTGCGAGTCACTGATCCTGGACTACGCCAGTTTTGCTTTTTGGCACTAGGGCGAACTCGAAACCGTTTTCGACAACATCCAGCGTGAGTGGGGCTGGCTCGCCGCATTACCGGCGCAACGGTTTAGGTTGATGGGGGCGCAAATATTCGCGCGTAAAGGAGGATTCAGGGTTCAGGATTTCGACGATGGTATTCGAGCGTGCAAAAACGTTAATTAGTGGCAATTGACGTTTAGTTACGTTTAGTGCCCTTTAAGTAACGGCTCGCAAACGTTTAGTGACGGGTCCGCGAGTTTAGGAACCGCTATGGGGCTTTACAAGTCGGCGCCCTTTTGGGGATACGCGCTTTCTGTGCTTGGGGACCGGTCGGCGTGGCAGTGGAAAACCGCCCATACGCAAGCTTTGGAGATTGCCCGCAAAAAAAGGATGCCGATCTTCAATTTCCAACATCTCTTCCCATGTCAAAAGCTTCCGCCCGTTCTCATTCATAATTCCAGCATCTCACGCTTCGACCGTAAATTCAAGCTCTGCCGGGAAGATTAGCGAATTCGCGCAAGCAGTGTTGGAAGATTTCTCCCGTGATGAAGAAGTGATCCGTTACCGCCTCCAGCCCGAGCAACCTTTGATAAAATCTCGCTGAATTCTCCGTTGCTTCGCCCCAGACAGTCTTTATTCCCAAGTCCTCTAGTTGGGAATTTGATCCGGCAGGCATTTGCCATATATCGCACGTGCTTATCGTCGCTTAGAATTTTCGCCCTCCAAAACAGAGCGTTCTGAATTAGCTGCATGTCGCCGAGAATGTGCCGATTGTCCTTGTCAAAAAATAGGTTCCGAGCGCCGCGCTTGTGAAGCAGAAGGTCTGCATACGCATAGCGAGCGACCTCGATGCTCTTAATAAAATCCTTACAGCAGTTTTGAAGTTCAGAGCAGATTTTACCATGAAGTAGGGCGTGTTTCGCTTTCCTCGTTTCAAAGGTTTCTTGCTCCAATTCACCAATGGCTTTGACGGCTAACAAGTCGAGGATTTTGTGCTTGTCGCAACCGACATCTGCAGAATCATCCCAGACTTTCCCTGCACTTTCCCATTTCACCATCTCAAAACGATTCCTATTTTGTTATTACCTTGTCGATGTTCACGGCCACAACAAGATCGACAACAAGGAGCCCGACGCTCAACAAGATGATCGCTAAACCCATGAGCTTCCAATTCCAAATGGATCGCCGGTCGAGTTTAGCTTGAATGACGCTCTCTGGAAGCCGAGATTCAGAGTCTTCAGGGTCGTGGCTGGCCACGTCATTATCCGAGCCCTGCGAATCAGGAGACTCTTGATTTTCTTCATGAACACGCTCTTCGTTGAAGTCGTTGGATTCAAAAGCCTGCGGATCCTCGTACCACTTTTGAAGAATCTCGTAGGCGCTGTTGATCTGTTTCAGCTTCTCTTGTGCTTTTATCTGCAACTTTGGGTCGTTTGAAAATCGGTCAGGATGCCAGACCTTGGCCATTTGGCGGTATGCCTGCTTAGCTTCCTGACGCGAAGCATCTGGTTCCAGTTCAAGCAGCTCGAATGACAATAACACTTCGTTCGTCATTGTTTCCTATCTCTCTGTGGTGATTACCTTGACCCATTGGTAATGACATATTGGACACTCGTACAGGTTGCGGTGAGTCGATACCGCCACGGGGACAGTCTCCGACCGCTCTATGGTATAGACTCGCTCCCCGCGCCGATTCCGGACGGGTTCGTGACGTGTGACATTTCGATATCTGGTATAGCCAGACAGGAACCTTTTATCCCTCTGAACGGTTGTGATCAGCCTCGAGCATCCTCCGCAGAAAGCGATCTCGCCTTTGTAAATAACAACGGCCAATCCTATGATTGTACATAGTACTCCAAACTCAATTCCGCCAATCGCGTATCCCAAAGCTTGAATCGAGTAACCAGCAAACACCCCATATGCGCACCCGCCTGTTGCCAGCAAAACTGTTGCTCCAATAGTTAGACACACCTTCTTTAGATTGAATAAAGATGGGCTCGATGCATAAAAATTCTTAAAGCCGAAACGGAAGCAGAGGAAGCATACGACCAAATGGACGACTAAAAAAAAGATCGCCAAATGATCCTTATTATCCCCGCAAATATGCAGGAGAGTTTGTAGAGCTTTTCCTGTTGTGTTGTTGACGAAAGATTGGAAATCTGTCGTGCTCATACTGGCAATCTCGACTTCTGATTGTTTAGGCGCGAGCTGTACTTGTCAATCCGAAGAGTCTGCCGCACACACGCCAGACACTACTACGCTGGCTTTCTGAACAACCTGATTTTGGACATTTGCCCGCCACCCGCTCTCGCCGGGCACGTTGTCATTTCGTTGACGCCTCGTGGCCAGCGGCGCGGAGTGAATGGCCGTTTCGCATAATATCTATGAAATGGCAGGCGACTATAGGCCAAAGCCGGGTTGACCCATTTGGTCGTAGGAAGTAAGGTGGTTGCGATGCAACTGACTATCGAAATCCCGGATGAGTTGGCCCAGAGAGCGGAGGCCGAACGCGCCCGGCTCATTGCGCTGATTCACCGGACGTTGCAGCGGCCAGGGGCGGGTCGAACGGGCATTATTCAGGAGGTCTTCGAGTTTCTCGCCAGCGGTCCTTCGCCGGAGCAGATCCTGGCTTTCCGGCCGTCGCAGCTAGCAGTGGACCGCTTGTCGGAGTTGCTGGATAAAAATCGGGAAAGCTCCCTGTCCGCCGAGGAGGAATCAGAACTCGACACCATGCAATCCCTCAATCATCTGTTCGCGCTGTTGAAGGTCCAAGCCCACCAGCAGCAACCAGGAAAATAGCCAGTGAGGGCCGCTGAGGACCTTTGGCTCACGGTGCGGCAGCGTGCCCAAGGACGTTGCGAGTATTGCCTCATCCGGGAGGCGGTCTTCCTTTTCCCACATCATGTGGATCATGTTCGGGCAGTCCAGCACGGCGGGCTAACGGTCCTGGAAAACCTGGCCCTGGCTTGCCCGGACTGCAACCGTCTCAAGGGACCGAACCTTTCGTCGGTGGACCCGGATTCCGACCAGCCGACCTGGCTCTTCAACCCTCGGCGAGACAGTTGGAGCGAGCATTTTGCGCTTGAGGGAGCCTTCATCAGGGGCCTGACGGCGGTCGGACGCGCGACCGTCTTTCTGCTTCAGTTCAATGCGGAGGAAAGACTGAAGCTTCGGCAACGGCTGCTGCGGCTTGGTCTTTTTCCATAAGCCGTGTCTCGCAGCTCCAACTGAAGATTGAGTAGGGATGAAAGAAAACCGCCGAGCGTTTCAACGCTGCAATCGTGGGCCGACGCGGAATAAGTCCCGTTAGGGACGACAGAATTACTTTCTGTTTCGTTCCTACGGGACTCGCACCTTCAATCGCCCTCACCCAGCCTTGAAATTGAAACGCTGGGCTATTGTCTGTCGTCCCTCCGGGACTAAGGCAGGCTGCATTTCAGTTAGTGGTATTCGGTTGGAAACCTGCGATACAGCCCCCGAAAGGTTCGGGGCAGGCAGACTCGGAATCTGCGCTACGGACTTGGTCACTTGCCCTGCCCTGTCCTCAAAATAAACGACTGGCGCGCATATCGGAGTTCCTGTCAGTGTAAGTGATCTTAATGATTTGCATTTGTCCTAGTCTTGAACAAAGCCGTGGTCAGCCACTCATAAGCCTGCGGCATGGCTTTCGGCTTGCCGCGCTCATGGTCCTGTTGTTACCTGCCGGCTCGGCTTGGGGAAATGACGATCAACTCATCTATTCGGATCGTCTGAATAACGGCTGGGCCAATTGGGGGTATAACATGACCCTGAACTTCAATAACCCCAGCCCGGTCCATTCCGGCAGCAACTGCATTGGCGCCCTCAACGTGCCGGCCTGGTCGCGCCTTTGGTTTGTGCATGACCCAGTGGGCGCGTCGCTTTATACCAACTTCACCTTTTGGATTCATGGCGGCGCCAGCGGCGGCCAACAGTTGCAATGCCTGGCCGCCACCAACGGCCAGGATACCGGGGTGTTCGTCCCTGTGCCCGCGCCGGCGGCCAACATTTGGCAGCAGCGTTCGTTGTCGCTTTCGTCCCTCGGGGTGGCCACCAACGGCGCCATCACCAGCCTCTATATCTGCAATTGGGGCGCAAACACCCAGGCTGTGTTCTACGTGGACGATGTTTCCCTGACGGCCAAGGCCCCGCCCGCAAACGTCCACGTCAGCGTTATTGCTACCCAGGCGGTGCGCACCGTTGATGCGCGGGTGTTTGGCGTTAACCAGGCGGCCTGGGACGGCAACCTGAACACGCCGACCACCATCAGCTTGTTAAACGAGCTGGGCAATCCGTGTTTGCGCTGGCCCGGCGGCAGTTGGGGCGACATCTATCATTGGACCAACGAGTATCGCGGTTGGGGCTCTTATTCGAGCGATTTTATCCACGTCGCCACCAACACCCATGCTCAGGCCTTTATCATCGTCAACTACGGCAGCAGCGGGCCCGACGAAGCCGCATATGGCGTGCGCATGTTCAACCTCACCAATCATTGCAACTTCAAGTATTGGGAGATCGGCAATGAAATTGGCGGCAGTTGGGAAACCGACTATAACACCAATCTGCCATTTCAGCCGCACGACCCCTGGACCTACGCCATGCGCTTTACCAACTATTACGCCCAAATGAAAGCTGCCGATCCCACGATCAAAATCGGGGCGGTGGCCGACATTACCGAGGACGGCACGGCCAATTACGCCAACCATCCCGTGGTCAACCCGCGCACGGGAGTAACTCACAACGGCTGGACACCTGTCATGCTCACCTATATGCGCTCCAACCACGTGCTGCCTGATTTCCTGATCGAGCACAAATACGCGCCCAGTGACGGCGACACTTACGCCTTGTTGTATTCGAGCAGTTGGGCAGCCGATGCCGCCAGCCTGCGCCAGATGCTCAGCGATTACCTGGGCAGCGCCGGCAGCAACATCACCATCGAGGCCACCGAAAATGGCTGCGGTGGTGACCGGCAGTCGGTCAGCCTGGTGGGCGGCCTCTTTTACGCCGACACCATTGGCCAGGTGCTGCAAACTGAAATCAACTCCCGCGTTTGGTGGGACATGCGCAACGGCCAGAGCAGCGTCACCAATTCCGACAATGCCTTGTATGGCTGGCGCACCGATGGGCTGGGCTACTTCTATACCGATGGGGGTATTGTCTATGATCAGGGCTATGTCACCAACCGTTATCCGACCTGGTATTTGGGCAAGCTCATGACCCGCTTCGCAGCCGGAGGCGATCAGGTGATTGGCGCGGCCTCGGATTATCCCCTTTTGTCGCCCTACGCTGTCCGGCGCACCAGCGGCGCGTTGTCGTTGCTGGTCATTAACAAAAGCTCTTACGCCTCCTTGAACACGGCCATCACCCTCTCCGGCTACCAGCCTCTGGCCACCGCCACACTCTTTTCCTACGGCATTCCCCAGGACGAAGCGGCCCGCACAAACGGCTCCATTCAGGCCCAGGACATTGCCACCAATGCCTTCAGCTCCGCGGCCACCAGCTTCAGCTACACGTTTCCGCCTTACTCAGCCACGGTGTTGAACCTGGTTCCGTCCCAGCCGCAACTGGCGGTGTTGCCTGCGCCGCCCGCGCAATTTGCATTTCAACTTCAAGGCCAGCCCGGGGTGCGCTATTATCTTCAGCACTCCAGCGACTTCAGCAACTGGCTGACGTTCTCAACCAACACCCTGAGCGGCAGCACGTTAAATATCACCAACTCGGTCACCGGCGGCGCCAGCTTCTACCGGGCACTTTGGCTGCCTTGAAAAGAGTTTTCTTTTTCAAAGTCGTCCTCAGCTTTTTAATTAGCGTCCATTAGCGTTCACCTGCTCGCGATTCATCGGAGTTAGCGGTTTAAAAATTCGTTTGCCCTCCATTCGCTTGCCTCCTCCGAAAACCGAAATTCCCGCTCTGCGTTCTTAGCATCTTTTGTCTTATGGCCCGCCTGCCGTGCCACGGCCTCAGCCCGGGCCGTTTAGCCCTTTCACGTATCCCAAAAAACACCAATTTGAAGTGCCCGAAATCTCCCAACCCATTTCCTCCCAATTACTTACGTGCGCCCACTCGTTTCATTTTGAACTTTTTCCTAGGGTAGAGAGACGCTGTGCTTAATCCTAATCTTTCGCTTAATCCTAATCCCTTCCCGCATCCCCCTAAAACTTTGTCGTTAACTTCGTCCTTAACTTAGTCGAGAACTTAATCGCAAACTTAATCGAGTCCTTCTCCTCGCTTCCATGCCCCATTTGCAAAATCCCGGTCTTGTGGTCTGTGGTCCGTGGTCCGTGGTCGCCCTCTCGGCTTTGGACCTTGGACTTTGGACTTTGGACTTTGCACCGGCCTTTGGCCTGCCCTCAACCAGCCAATCACGGCCCAGCATCGGCTCGAATCAATGTAAAATGGCCCAAAAGGCCGGTTTGTCCCATGTACCCCCCCCACCCCCCTAAAAAAGGCCCAAACGTCCGTTCAGTGCCAATTATTCTTCGCCCCCAATGACAATTAAAACTCGCCTTCTCACCAGTCTTTGCGCCTTTGCGTCTTTGCGTTAATTCCGTAAAATCTCGGATCCAGATACAGAAATGTTGAAACACTTCATACGTTTGCTTCCGTTACTCCTGGCATCCTTTGCTCAGCATGGATTTGCTGCGGCCAGGATCACCGTGAACGCGGCCGAGCCGGGTCATGCAATTCCTCCCACGCTCTGGGGAGTCTTTTTCGAGGACATCAATCATTCTGCCGATGGCGGAATTTATCCGGAACTCGTGAGAAACCGCTCGTTCGAAGATTCCGACAAGCTCGATGGATGGAGATTTACAAGCTTAGATGGGAAAAGCGCCGCGATGGTTGTTGTGGCTGATGGCACAAGTGTCTTGCTAAAGCCGCTAAATTCAGTAAATCGTCGAAGCCTGCGCATTGTAGCTGACGGAGAATTCGCACTGCAGAACGAGGGCTACTGGGGAATGAATGTTGCGCAAGGCGAGCATTACACCCTGAAATTCGCAATCCGTGTGCTGGATGGATTTGATGCGCCAATCGTAGCCAAACTCGTTAGTGCCGACGGATCGAGGCTTTTGGGATCGGCGGAATTGAAGGGCTTTTCGCGCGAATGGTCCTATCGCAGCGCCGAACTTACCGCTGTCGGTTCGGATACGAGAGCCAAACTCGTCTTAAGCTCGCGAGGCAAGGGGACTTTGTTCCTGGACATGGTATCATTGATGCCAAAAAAAAACTGGAAGCATCATGGTTTACGACCTGATCTAGCCCAGGCAATTCACGGTTTGGAGCCTGGCTTTATGCGCTTTCCAGGCGGGTGCTGGGTTGAAGGAGAAACCATTGATCGTATGTACAACTGGAAGAAAACCGTGGGCGACATTGATTCACGGATTCCGCTCTGGAACATCTGGGGCTACTACGCCACACACGGGCTCGGTTTCCACGAATACTTGCAGCTTGCCGAAGATCTCGGCGCGGAACCGCTCTTCGACACTAACTGCGGCATGTCTCACAAGGAAGTCGTGCCCATGGGTTCCATGGATAAATGGGTGCAGGACGCGCTGGATGCGATCGAGTATGCCAATGGGCCAACCAATTCGCATTGGGGCGCCATGCGGGCTAAAGCAGGTCATCCCGCCCCATTCAAATTAAAATACATGGAGATAGGGAACGAGAATGGCGGAGAGGCTTACCTCCAACGCTGGCAGCTTTTCGCCGCTGCCATTCGGAGTAAATATCCGTATATCCAACTCATCGCCAATTTTTGGAAGAACGGATATCCGCAACTTCCGCGACCGGACGTTGTGGACGAGCATTATTACGACACCCCGGAGTGGTTCATGGCCCATGCAAACCGCTATGATAAGTACGATCGCAAAGGGCCAAAAATCTTTGTAGGCGAATATGCTGTCACCCGCAACTGCGGTCTTGGGAATCTGCGAGGGGCGATTGGTGAGGCGGCCTTTATGACGGGGTTGGAACGCAATTCGGACGTCGTGTGCATGGCCAGCTACGCTCCGCTCCTGGTGAATCTGAAGCATCGGGCATGGAACCCCGATTTGATCAATTTCGACACCGCAAACTGGTACGGCTTGCCCAGTTATTACGTCCAAAAATTATTCGCTCAGAATCGGGGAGACGTGGTATTGCCCACGAAGGTCGAATCTGGTGAGCCGATCCCACGCGCAATTAGTGGCCGCATCGGCGTGGGCACGTGGAATACGCAGGCGGAATTCAGTGACATCAAAGTGACCTCGGCTGAGGGGAAGGTTCTATTTGCGTCGGACTTTGGAACGACTAACGGATGGAAATTTCTGGGTTCAGGAAACTGGGCCCTTACGAATGGCGCGCTACGCCAAACCGCAGAGAAAGAGTTTGTCCGGGCCATTGCAGGCGATAGCCATTGGACCGATTACACCCTGGAATTACGCGCGCGAAAGCTGGGTGGGCGCGAAGGGTTCCTGATCTTGTTCGGGATACAGAATGACGAAGATCGCAATTGGTGGAACATCGGCGGCTGGGACAATACAGCTCATGCCATCGAATTCGGCGAACAGCGCGGCCGCCGAGCCAGCCATGTTGAGAGCATTCGCTGGTACGACATTCGTGTCCAGGTGCACGGCGCGGCTGTGAAATGCTGGCTCGATGGCAAGCTCATTCACGACGTCAAAGATGTCGTTGAAACGACCGATCGGGTGTATGTAACGTCGGCCCTCGATAGAAGCAACGGAGATATCATCGTTAAGGAAGTAAACACGGCTCCCGAGCCAACCGATGTTGAACTCACTGTCAACGGCCTAAAACCAGCAAACGGCAAAGTGAAAGCCACCGTGCTCTCATCGGGGAGTGCGCGTGATGAGAATTCGATTGAGCTTCCGCAGCACGTTGCGCCCAAAGGCGCATATTTCAGCGCCGTCGGAAACGTGGTGCGGCACACGTTGCCACCGAATTCTCTCGCCGTTCTGCGCATTAGCCCCTAATGACATGATTGACCTGAATAAATTTGAAGTCTGGTTCATCACGGGGAGTCAACAGCTCTACGGAGCCGCGGCGCTGAAGCAGGTCGCGGCCAATTCACAGGAGATCGCGCGCGCTCTCGGGCGATCATCCGAAATTCCTGTAAAGGTCATCTTCAAATCCGTCGTAAAGACTCCCGAAGATGCGACCTCAATCTGTCAGGAAGCGAACATGGCCCGGAATTGCATTGGGTTGCTGACCTGGTGCCATACATTTTCTCCTTCTAAGATGTGGATAAACGGTTTGAAGCAGCTCCACAAACCGCTTTGCCATCTGCACACCCAGCATAATCGTGACATTCCGTGGTCCAGCATTGACATGGATTTCATGAACCTGAACCAGGCCGCGCATGGTGACCGCGAGCATGGATTCATTATGAGTCGCTTGCGTTTGAACCGAAAAGTCGTCGTCGGATTTTGGCAGGACATTTCTGTTCAAAAGCGCATCGGAGCATGGTGTCGGGCCGCGGCGGCCTGGCACGACTGGCAGGGTGCCAAATTTTGTCGTTTCGGCGATAACATGCGCGAAGTGGCCGTGACCGAAGGCGACAAGGTGATGGCGCAGATGAAATTTGGATACTCTGTCAATGGCTACGGTGTGGGCGACCTTGTCAAGCGCGTCAATAGCGCGAGCGGAAAGGAAGTGGACTCGCTCATTCAAGAATACGAGGCCAGCTACTCGCTCGCCCCAAAACTGCGCAAGAATGGAGAGTCTCGCGGTTCATTTCGCGAAGCGGCCAGGATTGAAGCTGGACTTCGCTCATTCCTGACGGAAGGCGGGTTCAAAGGATTTACCGACACATTTGAGGACCTGCACGGGCTGGCGCAATTGCCCGGCATCGCGGCGCAACGGTTGATGGCCGACGGCTTCGGATTCGGCGCCGAAGGTGATTGGAAGACTTGCGCCCTTGTACGAGCCATGAAAGTGATGGCTTCTGGACTGAAGGGAGGGACTTCCTTCATGGAGGATTACACGTACCATCTCAACCCGAAGAGGAATGTCGTTTTGGGAGCGCACATGCTTGAAATCTGCCCAAGCATCGCGAAGGGCAAGCCCTCTTGTGAAATCCATCCGCTCGGAATCGGCGGCAAGGCCGACCCGGTTCGATTGGTGTTCAACACCCCGCCCGGACCTGCGATCAATGCATCCATCGTGCATCTGGGAAATCGCTTTCGGCTGCTGCTCAACGAGATAGATGTGATTACCCCGGAGAAGCCATTGCCCAAGCTGCCGGTGGCCCGGGCACTATGGATGCCCAAACCGAATCTGGAAGCCGCCGCCGCTGCATGGATCTACGCCGGTGGCGCGCATCACACCGGCTTCAGCCAGGCTGTCACGACAGAAATGATAGAGGATTTTTCTGCCATGGCCGGAGTTGAACTGGTCGTAATTGACAGCGACACCAAACTCCGCCACTTCAAACAGGAGCTTGAATGGAACGACATCGCCTACGGGATCAGGTCCGGATTCGTTTCTTAGCGAACGATCAGTTATAAAAATCGCAAAATGTTAACCCATCTCAAAGAAGAAGTCTGCCAGGCGAATTTGGACTTGGTTAAAGAAGGCCTCGTGATTCACACCTGGGGCAACGCAAGCGGAATTGACCGTTCGAGAGGACTGATGGTCATCAAACCATCCGGTGTTCCTTATGAGCGCATGAAACCCGACCACATGGTTGTCGTTGCGCTGGATTCAGGCAAGGTCGTAGAGGGCAAACTCAATCCCAGTTCCGACACTCCAACTCACCTTCTTCTGTACCGTGCCTTCAAAAATATTGGGGGGGTCGTTCACACCCACAGCTTCTGTGCGACTGCCTGGGCGCAAACTGGCCGAGCGGTTCCTGCCCTGGGCACCACCCACGCCGACTATTTCCACGGTGCTGTCCCGTGTACAAGGCCTCTGCGCCCCCGGGAAATCAAAAACAATTATGAAACCGAAACCGGCAAGATAATCGTTGAGACCTTTAAGAGCCGCGATCCGCTCTCCTGCCCGGCAGTGCTGGTCGCCAACCACGGCCCATTCGCTTGGGGCCGCAGTATCCGCGAGGCCGTGCACAACGCTGTAATCCTTGAACATGTCGTGCGCCTTGCCGCGGAAACATTCCGCAACTTCCCTGGCGCCCAACCAATGCGCCAGGAGCTGCTCGACAAGCACTTCTTCCGTAAACACGGCCCTGCCGCCTCTTACGGCCAGGTCCAATCGTCCTCGTCCTCGTCCTCGAATTTCCCTAAGCACCCCCCGCTTCGTGGGAGCCGTCGCTAACAAAGACACTCATCACCCGGCATCCAGCATCCTGTATCCAGCATCCAGCATCTTGTAGCCATCATCCACCAATCCACCATCCATCATCCAGCCATTCACCCAGGTCCTTTAATCCAATAATCCAATAATCCAATAATCCAGTATTCCATCATTCCATCATTCCTCCACCATCCCCTACCCTTAAACCATGACTCAGAACGCGCGCATCCTCGCCGCCGCCCAACCCAGCGGTTCAACTCTCACCAGCCTCGACTGGCTGGCCATCGCCTTTTACTTCGGAATCCTTCTTTGCGTCGCCTGGTGGGTGGTTACTCGGCAAAAAGACACCGCCGCCGACTACTTCCTGGCCGGGCGCAACCTGAGCTGGTGGATCATCGGCGCTTCTATATTCGCTTCGAATATCGGTTCCGAGCATATCGTCGGCCTGGCCGGTTCCGGAGCCAAAGATGGCGTCGCTTTGGCCCACTACGAACTTCATGCCTGGTGCTTGCTCGTGCTCGCCTGGGTGTTCGTGCCGTTCTACGCGCGCTCCCTGGTGTTTACCATGCCGGAGTTCCTCGAACGCCGCTTCAGCACCAACTCGCGTTACGTGCTTTCCATCTCCTCTCTCCTAACCTTCATTGTCTCCAAAATCGCTGTCGGAATCTTCGCGGGTGGCGTCGTGTTCGGCACATTGTTGCCGGAATTGAAAGTGAACATCGGCAGTCACGTCATTGACAGTTTCTGGATCGGTTCGGTGCTGGTGATTGCTTTGACTGGCCTCTATACGATGCTCGGCGGCATGCGGGCCGTGGCCTACAACGATGCCGTTCAGGTGGTGGTGCTCATTACCGGCTCTGCCCTGCTGACCATTTACGGGCTCGTTCAACTGGGAGGATGGCACGAACTAAGGAGGCTCTGCGGCTCAGACATGTTCAACCTCTGGAAACCGCTCATACCAGACGGCATGGAAAGCGCCTGGGCGCCGGTCAAAGAGCCGCACCGCATCGCCTGGTATTTCAACGACCATTTTCCATGGCTCGGCATGGCTATCTGCGCGCCGGTTATCGGCCTCTGGTACTGGTGCACCGACCAATATATCGTTCAGCGGGCTCTCGGCGCACCGAATGAAAAAGTCGCTCGCCAGGGCAGCATTTTCGCGGCGTTCCTGAAGCTGTTCCCGGTCTATCTGTTCATCATTCCAGGACTGATCTGTTATGCGTTGGCTAAGAGCGGCAAGATTCCGGCCCTGACGGCTGCTCTGGCTGAGCCCAACGGAGCGCAGGGGGCATTCCCGCTGCTGGTTCAGCACCTGTTGCCCGCGGGCATGCGGGGCATCGTCGTCGCCGGTCTGCTTAGCGCGCTTATGGGTTCGCTGGCCGGTGTCTTCAACGCCTGCTCTACCCTCTTCACCGTGGACATCTACGAAAAAATGCGGCCCAAAGCCTCTCAGCTTGAGATCGTGCGAATGGGCCGCATTGCCACCGCGATTATGGTGGTGATCGCCATGGCCTGGATCCCCGTCGTCAAAGGCGCTCACGGTCTCTACAACTACCTGCAAGCCGTCCAGGGCTACCTGGCGCCGCCTATTTTTGTTGTGTTCTTTTTCGGCGTTTTTTGGAAACGCCTCAACGCCGCAGGCTGCCTCTGGGCGATGATTGTGGGCTTTATCGTCGGCGTTTTCAGAATGTTGGTGGATACCCCCGGCACATTGAATCCAGATTTCCACTACCGCGAAGGCTCGTTCTTCTGGATCATCAACAACGTTAATTTCCAATATTTCAGCATCCTTATCACCATCATCTCCGCCGCGGTCATGGTAGCGGTCAGCTACCTGACCGCCGCGCCCGATGAAGCGCAGATCAAAGGCCTGACCTTCGCCACCGCTACGGCGGAAGACAAAGCCCGGACCCGCGCCAGTTGGGGCCCGCGCGAAGTGCTCGCCTCCGCCGTCGTGCTGCTCTTCATCCTCGGCGCTTACCTGTACTTCAGGGGTTGAGCTTAACTTACGTCCATGTTTCCCACCTGTCCCCAATGCGGCGGCATCATTGCCGGTGTCGCGACAGGAGGTTTATGCCCGGAATGTGTCAAAAGTGTGGCGCTGCGCGCAGAGGGTCCCTTAATTATCTTTGATAAAACCGCCTGAAATCGGGCTTACTACAGGCAGACGAACATGGCCGCCGAACCGATTACCGATGCCGTGCTGCCAACACGGCAGAGTCTGCTGTCGCGGCTTCGCGATTGGCAGGATCAGGAGGGCTGGCGCGAGTTCTTCGATACCTACTGGCGCCTGATCTATAACGTCGCACGCAGAAGCGGGTTGGCGGATGCCGAGGCACAGGAGGTCGTCCAACTCACCTTCATCTATCTCTCCCGCCGCATGCCTAAATTTCAGTACCAGCCGGCCAAAGGCTCGTTCAAGTCCTGGCTGCGGGTGGTCACTCGCTCGCGCATCAACGACTATCTCCGCTCGGAAAGGCACGACCATGCGCGCATGCGTGAGCCACTGGCCAGTGAGGCGGGCGAAACAGGTTCTATTCTGGAGGAGTTACCCGATCCGGCGGCGGACGCCCTGGATGAGGTTTGGCAGCGCGAATGGGAAGAGAATCTCCTGAACGCCGCCTTTCGCAAGCTGCGGCCCAAAGTCGGCGCTCAACAGCTCCTCATCTTCCGCCTGGCCACACAAGGTGACTTGCCGTTGACGCAGGTGGCGCGCAAACTCGATGTGAGCCTCGCCCAAGTGTACCTGGCACGGCACCGTGTGGGCAAGTTGCTCAAGGCGGAAGTCGAACGGCTCCGCCAGCAAACTGAATAACTCCGCAACCGGATGTGCTGTAGAGCTTGAAGCCTCCGCCGCTGATTCCTGATCATACGCTGCTCCGTCCGATTGGCCGCGGCGCCTATGGTGAAGTCTGGCTGGCCCGCAATGTTACGGGGGTGTTGCGGGCGGTGAAGATCATCTGGCGCCGGGACTTTGACAACCAACGCCCCTACGACCGCGAGTTCGCCGGCATTCAACGCTACGAACCGGTTTCGCGCAGCTCCACGGGCCTGGTCCACATGTTGCACGTCGGACGCAATGATGCGGAGGGCTATTTCTTTTATGTCATGGAACTGGCCGATGCGGCCGCAGACCGGGAGTCGAACTCCGCCCAGGCCAGCCACGCCGGCGCGCAAAACCCCTCGGCGAATACCAACTCCGAAGCGTTGGCAGCCTATCGTCCGCGGACTCTGCGCTCAGACCTCCAACGCCTGGGCCCGTTGCCCACCGCCGATTGCGCGCGCCTGGCGCTGGATGTGGTGGGCGGTCTGGCCGAACTGCATCGGCACGGCCTGGTGCATCGGGATGTCAAACCGGGCAACATCATTTACGTCCAGGGCCGGGCGAAGCTGGCCGATATCGGCCTGGTCTCCGCCGGCGATGAAGGCCGCACGTTCGTGGGCACCGAGGGCTATATCCCACCGGAAGGACCAGGAACTCCGGGCGCCGACCTGTACGCCCTCGGCATCGCGCTCTACGAGGCGAGCACAGGCAATCCGCCGGAGAAATTTCCGGACGTGCCGGCGCGATGGCTGGCGGAAGATGCGGAGAACGGCGCGCTCGAATTCCATGAGATGGTTCTCAAGGCCTGCGAGGGCCAGCGCGAGCGGCGCTACCAAAATGCCGAGGCGATGCAGGCCGACGTCGCGCTGCTCCAAAGCGGTCAGAGCTTGCGCCGTGTCCGCGCGCTGGAACGCCGCTATGCCCGTTTGCGATTAAGCGGGATCGCCGGCACGGCGCTACTGGTCTGTGCCTTGGGTACGGCCTTCTTTGCCAACTACCGCGCGCGCCTGGCTGCGGAAAGTCGCGCGAAAGAAACGCTCTTGCGCGAACAGGCCCAACGCTCGCTGATCCGCGCCGAAAGCGCCGAACAGGATGCGCGCCAACAGCTTTATACCGCGCTGCTCGGCGAAGCCAGAGCCATGGTGTTGAGCCGCGAACTCGGACAGCGCGTCCGCGCGTTGGAGGCCGTCCGCCGCGCCGGCGCTATCTCCAACTCCGCCGAACTGCGCGGCGCGGCTATCGCGGCCCTGGCCTTGCCGGATTTGCGCTTTGAGAAGGAACTGCCGACCACGCCGGACATGACCCTGCTGAGACTAGACCCTGCGTTCCAGCGAATTGCCCTGTGCCGCGGGCGCGGCCCGATCGAAATCCGCTCCGTGGCTGACAACAGCCTGGTCGCCAGCCTGCCAGCCAGCGCGAACCTGCCGGCTTACCTGGGCCTCTGGAGCCCGGACGGCCGCTTTTTAGCGGTGGGACGCGATTATGATTCGCCGGGCCAGTTGCGGGACGTGGAAATCTGGGAGATTGGGGGCAAAAAGCAGGCCAGAATTTTCAAAGCTTCCCCCGGCGGCGCCATAGCCTTTCATCCAACACTTCCCCGGATCATTGTTGGGCAGGCGCCAGCCGCGGCGATGATCTGGGACCTGGAAACTGGTCAGGAAGTTTCCCGCCAGGAACTTCTTGGACCGCCGCTGCGTCTGAACTTCGGGCCTGAAGGCGAGCGCTTCGCGGAGTTGCACCTCACGAACAAAGAATGGGTGGTGAGCGTGCGCCGGGTTGTGGATGCCCAGGTCGAGGCCAGTCACGCCTTCACTAACATGGTGCGCGATTTCAACTGGCATCCCAGCGGGCGTTGGATCGCCGTTCCCGACTATGGTGGTACGGTCAGTTTGATGGATGCGCATACGGGCGAGACTCGGGCGCTGGGGCGGCACAAAGCCGAGGCCACCGTCGCAGAGTTCAGCCCTGATGGACGTTACCTGTTTAGCGGCGGATGGGATCGTGAATTGATTTGTTGGGACCTCAAATCAATGCTGCGCGGGCTCACCATTGATTTGGAGAGCTATCATGTTCAATTCAGCGGCGATGGCCGCCGATGCGCGATCCTGCGCTGGCCGGAGATAAGGTTGCAGCTCCATGCTTTCGAGCTGCCCAGTCTCAACCGTGAATTTGGCGAAGACCCTGGCCTCAGGAACTTTGCAGCCTTCTCCCACGATGGCCGCTGGCTCGCGGTATCGGGAGCAGACGCGGCGGCGGTCTGGGATTTGTCCGGCACGGGCGCGGCCGCAGTTGCCAAAGAGGCGTGGGGAACGCGCGTTTGTTTCGCCGAAAATGGGGAACTGTTTGCCCATCGCTTTCAAGACTGCTTTCGCTGGCGCCTAAAGCCCGAAACCAATGCAGACGCCCCGCCATTGCTCGAACCGCTCGAGATCAAAAAGCCGGAACTTCTTGAAACCTTAAGCCCGCTCTCCCGCGGCCTCGTCTTTACCAGCCGGCAAGGCTCAAAAATCACGGCCTACGATCGGCTCGCGCAGGATGATTCCCCAATGACGCGCACGGAATCGGGGTTAAACCGCGTTTCCCCCGATGAGCGTTGGCTCGGCATTCATCGTGCCTTTATGCCAAACCTCGAAGTCTATCGCTTGCCGGGGCTCGAACATGTGGCCAGCCTGGCCAATCACGCCGCCATCGCCACAGTTGAATTCTCACCGGCAGGTGATGAAGTGGCTGTCAGCAGCCGCGCGGGAATCGAGTTTTGGAGCACCACCAACTGGCAGAGGATCCGGCAAGTGCCCAATTTTGCCGACGTCCTC
Source organism: Verrucomicrobiota bacterium (assembly GCA_003176045.1). GTDB lineage: Bacteria > Verrucomicrobiota > Verrucomicrobiia > Limisphaerales > UBA8199 > PSRM01. The sequence continues at coordinate 41,795 of PSRM01000113.1, forward strand.
TACTCGGCCAACGACGCCCGCGCGCTATGGCTCTCAACAGGCATGCGCAGTGCAGGTCTTTACGATGCCAAAACCTTCCAACTCTTGCTTCCATTGCCGACCGGGACGCTGCCACTGGCTCGCAGCCCGGACGGGCGCTACCTGGCAGTGCGCGCCGATACCAGCCGAGTGCAGTTGTGGGATCTGGCCGAGGTCCGACAACGGCTCAAGGAACTCGACTTGGACTGGAAGCAATAACCTGGATAGTTCAGCGCCGCATTGTGCGTGACGCGTAAGGTCTCCCTCTTTGGCCCGGCTTCCCGTCAAGGGACTCCTTACGTCGTTCCCTGCAAGAGCGTATGAACTATCCCGCCTAACTAAGGCTGCTTCGCTGCGCCAGGTCGCCCATTTTTTTGAAAGATTGCCTCAACCCGAAGCTTACTCAGTGGTATGAAAGCAATTTCTGCCCTGTTCCTCGCCACGATGTTGTTTGGCATCCAAAGCTTGCGCGCCCAAGTCGTTGCCGATGGCGCGACCAATACCTTGAGCAATGTCACCAATTCCATCATCGGCGATGTGACCATCGGCACCAACGGTTCCTTCACTTTGCTGATTTTGTCCGACAATACCCTGCTGACCAATTCCGGCAGTGGCCAGATTGGCTTGAACGCCTCAGCCAAAAGCAACGAGGTCCGGCTGGTCAGCCCGACTGCCCGATGGCGAAGCGGCAACGGCTTAACTGTGGGGAACGATGGCGCATCCAGCCGGTTGCTGGTGAGCAATGGCGCTTATCTCGAAGGTAACGGCGCTGTGATGGCCTTCACCAGGGCCAGCAGTAACAATTCGGCGCTCGTGACCGGCAGCGGCTCAATCTGGACCAACCGAGGTGATCTGACGGTGGGAGACAATGGACGCGGCAATCAATTGATCATCACTAATGGTGGGCAGGTCGCCAGCCGCTTCGGCTATGTGAGCTTGAATGCAACGACCAGCAATAACCTGGTCATGGTCAGCGGCAATGGGTCGGCCTGGGCGATGCAGCAAGATCTGGAATTCGGTTATTTCGA
>PSRM01000212.1 GCA_003176045.1 Verrucomicrobiota bacterium
AAACCGATTTGCGGAGTTCGAAGCTTGAACTTTGAACTTTGAACTCTGAACTTTGAACCTTGAACCGGCCTCTGGACTGCCCTTCCAGCCAACCACGGCCTTCCGACGGACGTCGATACCGTTAAAATGGCCCAAAAGGCCGGTTTGTCCCATGTACCCCGCCCCCCCTCCGATTTTGGCCAAAAAGGCCGGTCGCAAATTCAAGAACCTGGTCGAATTGAAGCTTCAACTCCTCCCGGGAGTCATATGTAAGCGTCACGCCGAGCACCTCCCCAAACTTGGCCAGAGCCAGAGATAGTATGCTATGAGGTCTATGACCGCAGCGGGTGCAGTGCCTGGCGGGCTTTTGCCCAGGCAGCACGCTTGTATATCAAATACGCCTCGTGTAAAGCCGTTTGCCACGGTCCAAGGCTCCGCGGCAAATCGTTTTACTGCCCTGGTCGCTCCCGGAAGATTTTTATTCCAAATTCCAGCACAAACCAGCGCCGCGCTGGCCGCGTAAGAAACTGGCGCGAATTATGCAGCACTTCGCCAAACCAAGGTTACAACCAAGTGATGCAACGAAACCCAACGAAAACCTATGCGCAACTTATTAGTAGGCAGCAGCCTCGCCATGCAGGCGCTGCGTCAGCAGATCGAACGCGCAGCCTCCACCTCGATCGCGGTCCTGATCCGCGGCGAGACTGGCACCGGCAAGGAGCTGGTTGCTCAGGCCATTCACGACGGGAGCGGCCGAACCGGCCCTTACATTGCCATCAACTGCGCCGCAGTTCCCGAAAACCTTCTGGAGAGCGATCTGTTCGGCCACGAGCGCGGGGCTTTTACCGGCGCGACAGCTCGCCGGATCGGCAAATTCGAATTGACCACACATGGGACGATTCTTCTGGACGAAATCGGGGATCTTAGCCCCGCCGCGCAGGTCAAGCTCCTGCGAGTTCTACAGGAAAACCAAATCCAACGCGTTGGCGGGAACAACATCATCCGGATCGAAACGCGCGTCCTCGCGGCCACTCATCGCGATTTGGAAAAGATGATCCGGGAGGGGCGGTTCCGCGATGACCTCTTCTTTCGCACCGGCCTGACCATCCGCGTGCCGCCGCTGCGCGACCGCCTCGAAGGTTTGCCCGAGCTGGTCTCCCACTTCATCGAACTTCTTGGTCCCGAGGCGAAATCGGCTTCGTACAGAGCCGTCCCGCTCAGCGAGATGAGGGAGCCCCCGGCGAGCGACGGTGATTTTGCGCCTTCAATTCAACCCGAAGCTCTCGATCTGCTCTCCACTCAGTTCTGGCCCGGCAACGTCCGGCAATTGAAAAACGTCATCTACTGCGCGCTCCTTGTGTCCCGCGGGCTTCCCATCACCCGGTCCCAGGCCGAAGAAGCCTACGAAAACTCGAAGCCACTCTCTCCTGAGCAGGACCAAACCATCCGTGCTTACATCGCCCGCATGATCGCTTTGGCCCGCCGCGACGAAGTCCCCCGCCTCTGGTCACGAATCATCGAAGAGGTCGAGCGCGAACTCTTCACCCAGGCCATCCAGGCCACGCACGGAAACCAGTCCAGCGCCGCCCACGTGCTAGGCGTGACTCGAAAGACCATGCGGCTAAAGCTCGATCATTTCGGACTGCACACCCCGCCCCCAACAGACCCGGAGGACCGGCCCGCTCCACTACCCCTGGGTCCGCTGCCCTTCCCTTCGGCCGTTCCGGCCCAGTGGGCGGCTTAGAGCTTAGAGCCTGCCACCGGCCGCTGACGCCTGGGACGTATTCATAGAACAGAGAACAGTGGCTCGCCGCCTCATGTCACGGCTCGGTCACCGATTCGTCACGGGTAATGTCACGGGTAAACCTCTCAAAAACCTCGGTAAAATGCGAAGTGTCACGCTGTCACGGCTCTGACCACCCAAGAGGGGGGATGGGGTTTCTTAATCATAATCTTTCTCTTACTCTTAATCGCCAGGTAATGGCCACGAGCCCATGACCACTGAGTACTGACTACTGACCGCTGACTAATGACCCCTGACAACCGAGTGCAATTGGGATTGACCGCCTGTTGATCTGTATCAAACTCGCGACCACTGTGCCGTTTTAACGTTTTAACCTTTTTAACGATTTAACCCATTTGCCTGCAATACGAATGGCTCCGACTGCACAGTCCAACTCCCCGCCGCTCTCGTTGCTCTCGGTCATCATTCCAGCGCGGAACGAAGAATATTGCATCGGCTCCACCGTCGAGCATCTGGATGCGGAATTGCAATCGCAGGGCATCCCGCACGAGATCGTGGTGGTGGACGACGGCAGCACGGACCAGACCTGGGAGAGGCTAAACACATTGGCGAGTAAGATTCCCGCACTGGCCGCGGTGAAGAAAGGGCCGCCGCACGGTTTTGGCCGCGCGGTGATTCGCGGCCTGGACCAGAGCAAAGGCGATGCGGTGGTGATCATGATGGGGGACGAGTCGGACGATTGCCGGGACGTGCCGCGCTACTGGGCGGAGCTCAACGCAGGCTACGACTGCGTGTTCGGCAGCCGCTTCGTCAAAGGCGGCGGAGTAGTGGATTACCCAAAAATCAAATTGGCGGTGAACCGCGCGGCGAACCTGTTTCTCAAGTTGCTCTTCCACATCCCGCTCAACGACACCACCAACGCGTTCAAAGCTTACCGGCGCGAGGTCATTGATGGCTGCCGGCCCTTGATCTCGCCGCATTTCAATCTCACGGTTGAGCTGCCGCTCAAAGCCATTGTGCGCGGCTTTTCCTGGACGGTCATTCCGATCACCTGGCGCAACCGCCGGGCCGGCCAATCCAAACTCCAGATGCGCGAAATGGGCAGCCGTTATCTCTTTATCTGCCTCTACGTCTGGCTGGAGAAATATCTCAGCCGCGGCGATTATCGCGTGGCCAGGGGCGGGGACGGCCTCGTCCCCGCACCCCCACGCAGCCGCGGTAGCAATTTCAGAAAATCATAGCCGCGAAAGAACGCAGAGAAAACATAGAGGACCTTATTCCTTTGCGATCTCTGCGTTCTTTCGCGGCTTCATAGAATTGGAAAGCAAACAAGGGCAAGAAGATTAAGGGCAAGAATATTTTTGTTCCCTTTTTTTATCCGCGAGGCACTAGTTCTCCACATTTCCGACCAGGTGCTCCAGGAAACAATTGCCCGGGTTAAACTCACTGTTCAAGTTTCACCAGTGCAAAAGTCGCCGGCTCTTCTCGTGCTCGAATCCTAATGTGCGCCGTCTTGATCTCTGTAGCGCGATGCGTGCTCACCCACTCTGCAATTTCCGAATGAAAATACAACTGGCAACCGCGATCGCGCAGAACAACGTACGCCGGATCCTGCTTCGCCCGAGCTTGGGCGACTTGATCTTCAGTAAGTAGATAGACGCACTTGCGCTTCCCGCGCCCGAGCCACCACGCGGACGTCGGCTCCTGGCCATCGGTGACAAGGCCGAGCGTGGATAATCCCGGCGGCAATGCCTCCAGCAATTCGCCAAATGGGTTTGGACGTTTCTGGTACGTGTCATACACGATCCGCGCGCGTTCCAAAGCCGGTCCTTTAACCCCGCATTTGGCCGCAACGTTCAGAACAACCGACGACGGGAGGATTGGCCGTTCAGGAGTCAGGATCAAAGGCGGAATTACCGTGAAAACCGCCAGCGGCGCCGCAATGCGCCAGATTTTGGATCGGCTGATATGCTCGCCGCCAATTCGCGCCAGTAACGGCGCGAGCAGCAGCGGATACCAGGGTAAGACGTTGCGAGGAAACGCCGGCCCGGTTCCGAGACGGCCAAGTAGAACCAGCAGGGAAAATCCGAGCCACGCCCAATAAAGGCCGATTTGCCACGGGAAAAACTGCGGGCTGCTCCGCCGCGCAGCGGCGGTCTGTCCGACTTTGGACTTTGGACTTTGGACTTTGGACTCGCATCTTGAATATACAGCCCATAACAAGACGGAGAGCAACAAAGCCAGCGTGACGCCCAGCCCCAGACCACTGTCCTGCGGCAGTTCGCTGAAGCCCAATTCGAATTTCTTGTAATGCGCATGAAGCCACGAACCAAGGCCGCGGCCCAGACTGCGTTCCATGAGGTCAGAAACGTGGGCCGCCCCTGGACAAATCGGCGGAGTCCACATGCTGACTCCCAGGATCAGGCCGTTGCCAATCCAACCCACAGGCAGCTCCTGAACCTGGTCCTGCCCCGGCGGCGCGCCCAGCACCGACCCGGTGTGTAACCAGTTAAGCGCCATGGGAACTATGGCCGAGCAAAGCGCTCCCAAAACGATGCTGACGCCCAGGGCAAAGCGATGCGCCAGCAACCGCCCCGGCCCTCGCAACAGAATGATCAGCACAAAGCCGGCCAGTGGAATGTTGCTGGCCTTTATCCCCGTGCAAAAAGCGGCCGCCAACACCGCGTCGAACAAATACACTCCACGGTCCGTGCGATTGAATCGCCACGCGCAGTGCAATGCCGCGAGGATCATCGTGAGTCCGAGCAAGTCGTTCCCGATCCCGCCCGCTTGCAAAGCGATCAGATATCCCAAAGGCAAAATCCACATCCAATCATAGGCCGTCCCTAACGGCGTGCCGAAAGCTCGCAGCAAACTAAAGAACAGCGGCGGCACCAGCAGAAAAGCAATCCAATTGATGACCACTGTGCTGTGGAACGAACCCGTGGCCAGATAGAACGGCACCGTGAGCCACTCATAATTAGGCAGCATATAATTGATTTCCTGGTATGGCACATTGGCCCAATGCCACCGATGTTCGGTCAGCCAATGCAACACCCGCGGTATCCGGTAACTTAGCCCGTCAAAATTATCCGGCTCGTAAAGGATCGAGCCGACCACGGTCAAGACCAAGGCCAGCAAAAAGAGGAAAGGCAACGGGCGCCAGCAGCAGCGGAGCGCGGCGTACCTGGGAGCGTCGTGGCAAGTCCGGCCCGGACCATCTTGCCCGCGTGGATCGACCTGTTCACTCTCGCGGGCTGAGATGCCCGCGCTCCCAGGTAAGCACCCATCGTCACGGGGCGAGGTTGGAAAAACGCCCCTCCATCCAGCTAACAGAAGTGCCACGACTATCACACCCGCTATCAAATAGCCACGCCCATCCAGGGCACCTAACGCGGACAGAACCCACCCCAGCATAACCGCCGCCGTTGCCGCTCGAATCCAAATCGAGAGGAGTCCGTCGAACCAGAAGCCAAAGCGGCGGGAGGCGCCGCACTCTCCCGCTGAGCGGGACTCCTCGAGGCAGAATACGCTCAACACATCGGTTCCTTCACACCTTCTTCCTGAAATACTCGATAGTCTTCACCAACCCCTTGCTCAGTGGCACTTGCGGCGCCCAGCCGAGGAGTTTTCTGGCGCGGGTGATGTCGGGCCGGCGCTGTTTGGGGTCATCTTGCGGCAGCGGTTTGAAGGAGACCTTGCTGCGTGAGCGGGTGGCGCGAATGATTTCGCGGGCGAATTCGAGGACGGTCATTTCGGCCGGGTTGCCGATGTTCACGGGGCGATCGTAGCTGCTGAGCATCAAGCGGTAGATGCCTTTGATCAGGTCCGACACATAACAGAAGCTGCGCGTTTGCGCGCCTTTGCCGAAGACGGTCAGCGGTTTGTTCTTCAAGGCCTGGCTGATGAAGGCCGGCACGACCCGGCCATCGTTAAGCCTCATGCGAGGTCCGTAGGTGTTGAAGATGCGCACGATGCGGGTTTGGATGCGGTGCTCCTGGTTGTAGGCGATAGTGAGCGCTTCGGCAAACCGCTTGGCCTCATCGTAGCACCCGCGCGGCCCAATCGGGTTGACGTTGCCCCAATAATCTTCAGTTTGCGGATGCACCAATGGGTCGCCATAAACTTCCGATGTAGAAGCCAGCAAAAACCGCGCGCGCTTATTCTTTGCGAGCCCGAGCGCTTTGTGCGTCCCGAGTGAGCCAACTTTAAGCGTCTGGATTGGCAGTTCCAGGTAATCAATCGGGCTGGCCGGCGAGGCGAAGTGCCAGACGTAATCGACGTTGCCTTCGAGAAAGATGAATTCGGTGACGTCCTGCTCGATGAACTTGAAATTCGGTTTCCCGCCCAGGTGCGCGATGTTGTCCACGCTGCCCGTGACGAAGTTGTCAATGCCAATGACTTTATGCCCGCGGGCCAGCAGAAGATCGGTCAGGTGCGAGCCGAGAAAGCCGGCGGCGCCGGTCACAACGCTTGTGGGGGCGGATGGTGAAGGCATACGATTTAGTGAATAGTGAGTTGTGAATGGTGAATAGAATCAGCCGAGTTGCCCGCAAGTATCATTCTACGATCTCTTAAAATTAGTAAACATGAGTAGTGAATGGTGAATAGAAGCAAGCGGATCAACTCGGAGCCTGTCTGGGCGATGTGACCGCTTTCGTCCGGCTTGTTAGATGTGTATTGGCTGTAGGCTTTGGCGTTTGAGGTGTGGACTCTCTCGATGGAATAAAGTTTTGTGCATTCGGAGGAAGCTTGCACCAGTCATCGGCAGTCTGCATCATCCTGGTCAGTCTTCCTCCAATCCCCTGGTACTCGGCATCCAAACTCTTGAACTGTTCCTGAGAGATGTAGCAACAATCGAGGGCGTAGTCGAGCCATGCCTGAGTTTCCGTAGTTTCTTCCAAGGCTTCATCCAGTTTGTTCACGAACGCCGCGCGAGAGGAACGACGAATCTGATCAGTAAGCGAATACTTCTCTTCGGGAGGAAAGGTCTTGGAAATCTGGAATATTTTGCCCGCTGCGGCCCTCGCCTGTTTATAAACAATCAAATCTCGAAAAGTTCTCGCAATAGTCATAGGTCTGTTGCGTTAGGATTCTTGTTACTCACTATTTACCATTCACTCTTCACCATTCACTACTGCCCCGCTGCTCCTGTCGAGAACGAACTAGCAAACCCGAAAGCGCCGCACTCACTATTCACCATTCACTATTCACCATTCACTACTTTCCCCCATGCAACCGCTCCATCACCTCAGCCACGTAGCGCGAGAAGCGCCCGCGAGCAGTTTCCGTAACATGGGTCAGGTCCGTGTAGTCGCCCTCCGTTTGGGCCGGGCATTGAGATTCTTCCAGAAGTACAATGTTGGAGGCCTTGGTTGCTTGCTCGCGCAAAAAAGCGAGCATGTCCGGCCGCAACGATGGATCCAAGGCTCGATGAAAAATGGGATTCACTTGGCCGCAGCACACGATTAAGCGGCAGTTGCGTGCGCGGCAGGCGTTGGCCAGAGCCACAAAGGCCCGTTTCTGAAAAGCCGTTTCCGGGCCTGGTTTTATCCCTCTGGCCGCAATCTGCGCGCGCTTGGACAAATCGGTGTCCAGTAAGGCGTCGTATTGCTCCTGGGCCTGGTTCGGCCCGCCCCAAAATTGAACTCGGGTCGTTACTGGTTCCCAGACCCGATACAGGGGAAAAACATCGCCGAACAATCCACACACCAAATAACGATCGAAGGAAGGCTTGCCGGAACCGGATTCCAGATAACCCGGCAAATCCCGCAGGCCAAAAAAATACATCAACCGGTTATCGCTGGTGTCTCCGAAGAAATTGGCCTCGCTAAAATACGTAATAACATAATCCAAATGGACATTGGGAAGGCGCTCCAAACACAGCAAGATGTCGTAGGCGGTGCAGCCGGGAAAATGCAGTTCTGTAGTCCAGATTTTGGAACCCAGCCGTTCGTTCAGGATCTTTGTGTCTATCTGGGCGCGTGTCTGGCTGGCGCCCAATAGAACGGCTTGGCTTGGAGCGGGACACTCCGGCAACAAGCCCTTCTTGATTTGCCACTGGGTATAATTGTGAGTCTGGTTCTTGCCGCCATAGAGCAGGCACCAAAAAAGGACCGTCCTGGCGGCAATCGCGGCAAACACATTCAAGCAGATAAAACCGCTCCAGCACTGAAGAACCCAACGGGCAGGCGCCTGGAAGCGGCGGCCGGTCCAGCAAGCGGCGATTCGGTAGGCCAACAGAAGAAGGCAGGCGGCCGTCAACAACAAGACTCCCTCCCTTACGCGGCCATAGACGAAAACTTCGGCATTGGTGAATTTACCATCGCCGGCGGCCAGGATACGCGGCCCGAATCTGGAGGACAGGCTCAGCGCCATACGACGGCCAAAAAGACCAAAAAAAATCCAGGCAGCGGCTGGTATCCCAAGGAGCCAAACTGTCATCCGGCTTCTCATCTCAGAATTGGGCGTAGATAAATGTGACCGAGCCTTTGTAGAGGAACAACACAGCCACGAGGAGCGCGCAGTACAGGGCTCTGCGGAAAAGAATTGGAGTGGTAACGAACCACTCACTCCAGATTCGTTGCCGCGCCATCCATGTCACTACCTCAGAAACCAGGAAAGCAACCCCGCATAGAACCAGGCCTGGCGCCGACAGGCCGAGCAGAGACGCATCACAGCGCATGGGCGGAATCGCGGCCGGATGCCATCTGGGAATCAAACCGGATAGATACGCGAGGGCTGAATGGAAAGTCTCGGCCCGAAAAAAAATGTGAGAAAATACAACCAGGTGAAAGATGAGGAGCGGAGCAGCAAACATGCGCAACCTGGCGAATGTGGCGCGATTCTTGAAGAACAAATCCCGCCGTTTCAGGCTCAGGGCCGACACGCTCACATAGATTCCGTGCAACACTCCAAAGGCCAGGAATGTCGCCGTGAATCCATGCCAAAGGCCGATGGCGATCATGTTGATGAAAATGGCCAAACACAGCCCTGCATTTCCCCACCTGCGCAGGGCCATGCGTAGCGGCGTGAACAGATAATCGGCCAGCCAGGTGGTGAGCGACGCGTGCCACCGGCGCCAGAACGCCAGGATGTTTGGCGAGAAATAAGGGAGGTCGAAATTCTCGGGGCCTCGCACTCCAAACAGCAGCCCGATTCCGATGGCAATATCCGTGATTGCCGAAAAATCGGCGTATAATTGGATTGAAAAACAGTAAGCCCCCATCAGCAATTCCAGCGACGAGAACGCCGAAGGATTGGCGTGCACGTTCGCAACCAATATCGCCAAAGGGTCCGCGATCGCCACCTTTTTGAACAGGCCAAATAGAATCCTCCTGGCCCCCAGCAGAAAATCGTCGGCGCCTGGATTTTCGATTTTGCCGGTCTGCTCAAAGAAACTCTGCGCGCGCTGAATCGGGCCGCTGACGATTTGCGGGAAGAACGAGCCGTAAAGAGCAAGCAAAGTAAAACTGCGCTGAGCCGGCAGCAGTTCCCAGTAAACATCCAACAAATATCCGACCATCCTGAACACGTAGTAGGAAAGGCCGAGGGGTACAACCAACAGAGCGGCCACGGACCCGCCGCTCCGGGAAGGCAAGAGAAAATCACCCAAAGACGATGCGGCGGCCTTGAAAGCGAATAATAGCAACAGAAGCAACATGACGCCGATCGCCATCCAGGCGCGTTTGCCGTGCTCGGTCCGGCTGCGTTCAATCCACAAACCGGTCGCATACACTCCCGCCGTCACGGCCAGGAGCAGCATTGTGTAGGTGGGGCTCCAGGTGAGATAGTAAAGATACGAGAGGATCAGCAACAGGCGGGGCCTTATACGAGCCGGCGCGAGATGAAAGAGCAACAACGCAAGCCCAAGGAAGATAGCGAAGTTGAAGGAGAGAAAGGGCATCTAGCCTGGATGGTTCAAATTAACTGAGGGGACGACGTGAGGAGTCCTTGCGCCGGGACGTTCGCCCCACAGCCCAAGCTCGGGGGGGGGCCGCCGGGTGAGGGCACCCGGCCTACAGGAGCAACGCCTCGAGCTTGTAGGCCGCGTGCCCCCACGCGGCGCTCCGAAAAGGGACTCCTCACGTCGTCCCCTACAATCCGTTCCGATTCCATGCGCGGTGTGAAATATGCGTTAGGCGCTGCGCTTGGCGATTAACCGGATCAGATCGCCAACATTAGTCAGGCCTTTAACATCTTTCGTGGTGAACGATGTGCCAAATGCCTCCTCGACAGCCACGATTAGATTGACGTGCGTGATGGAATCCCATCCTTCGACGTCTTTGGCCGTAGTCGCTTCTGAGATTTCGAGGGCGGGGTTGTCGAACACGTCGCGAAAGACCGAGGTGAGTTTCTGATGGATTTCAGTATGCAACATTTGAAAAAGGCTCCTGATTTCGTGAGGCGATGATCAAGAGAACCACGAATGGACACGAATGAACACTAATGATTCGCGTCTATTCGTGTTCATTCGTGGTTCAGTCCTTGGCCATCATCACATCGCACCATCACCGCATTGTTCGGAGATAAAAACTTTGCGTGGGACGTAATCGGCGGTTTCCATTCGCCAATGAGTGGCGCCTTCGGGCGAGGTCGCGGTTTGCCGAAACCCGAACTGTTCGAAGAACGATTTCACCATCATATTTTTCGCGGTCGGGATGAACTGGCCGAGCACGCATTGGTAAGCGCCAGTGCGGGCGAAGTCGAGGATCTTGTTCATGGCCAATTGCTCCACACCGCGCTGCAGGACCCGGCAACTCATCAGGAAGGTATCTATCTCCAACACGCCCTCGTTCGGCTTCAAGCGCAAAATGACTACGTTGATCAGCCCGAAATCTCCAAATCGGTCATGGACGGAAATGGTGAAAGGGAAATAGCGGTCCCGATCCTCCATCATCATTTTACATTCCGCCTCGGAGTAACGGCGGGTGGTCAGGTTGAACTGATTGCTGCGCTGGATCAGTTGAGCGACCCGGCCCAGGGTGGCCGATTCAAACCGCTGGCAATGCGCCGTCGTCTGCAAAGACTCGAGGTATTGGTCGAGGGTGGCGAATTTTTTTGATTCCACCTCGCGTTTCTGCTGGTCCTTGTAAAGGGCGGCGCGGCCTGCGTCCAGGGAAGATTGGCTGGCTGTCTCGAAGAGGTTCAACTCCGAGAGCGCCCGCACATAAAGGGCGGGGTCTTCCGGCAGCTCGGGGACGATGATCTCCGGCACCAACTGCCGTACCAGGTTGCGCTCGAACGGGCTGTCGTCCAGGAAAACCATCGAGTCAAAGCCGATATTGAGGGTGTCCCGGATGCGGCGCAGGTTTGCCGCTTTGTCATCCCAGTTTGCGATGAACACAGCGATATCTTCCTCGCGAAGAACCATGCCCGGATGCTTTTGGAAGACCTCGCGGGCGACCGCCTCGTCGTTTTTGCTGCATACAGCCAGGATGATTCCGCGCGCAGATAATTCTTTGAGAAACGATTGAAACGAGCGGAACACTCCATCTTCGTCGAGTTCACCCAATACGATTCCTTCCAATCCATCGTCGCCGATGATCCCGCCCCAAATCGTGTTGTCCAGGTCCAGAACAACGCATTTAACAGAACGGCCCAGCGACGCGAGGCTGATGTCCACGATATTCTGCGCGACCTGAGGCAGGTATTTAAGGGCGCAAAACGATTTGGCCAGACACCACAGCTTTTCATCCAGAAAATGGCCGCGCCCGACCCATGCCGCGAGATAATCCACGTCATTGATCAAAACGCTGGGATGCTGACTGGCGTGGCGGCAGATCTCGCGATTGAGTTCCTCGACTGAGTCCAGGAGGCTGTCCCCGGTCACACGCCCGAAGTTTCCCGATGTCCGTTCGTAGGGGAGCACGAACGTGCTCTGCACGATCACAGCGGTGCTGCGGACACGAATGGCGCTCCATACAGCCTCGATGGCGCCGGCTTTGGCCTGCGCAAAAGACCGCCGGTCCTCCTGGCCCTGGTAGAAGTTGCTCTTCAACTTCATGATGGATTGTAAAATGACAATCACCTGCGGTCCAAAGGCGTAGAGACCGGAGTTGGGATCAAGACTCTCAACCTCGACCGTGTCGAAGCCGGCCTCGTAGATTTCGACATCCACTCCGTTGCTGGCGAACAGGACGCGGAGGAGCGGAGTCAGATGTTGCGTGGAAACATCCGCCAGCAGCGCCAGCTTTAGCTTCGGACCCGAGCCCGGACCCAGGCGCCGGGCCTTTTTGACCAGTTGCCCATAGTCCAGCTCAGATCGGTCGTGCTTAAGCATCTACGAGGGAGCAAACTGCTTGTAGCAGCCGAGGTAACGAGGCTCTGATCAAGTTCGATTTCGAATCTCGGATTTCGGATTTTTAACAGAGCCTCGTTACCTCGGCTGCTACGAAGCTTTTCAGTTCTTTCACTTCGCTCCTGTGCCGGCCAGAACAACAGGCACGGTGCGGGCGAGGATTTTCAAGTCCAGCCAGAGCGACCAGGTATCAATGTACTTGAGATCGAGCTGGACCCATTCGTCGAAGTTGGAAACATTGTTGCGTCCGCTGATCTGCCACAGGCAGGTCAGGCCGGGCTTGACGCTCAGGCGACGGCGATGGGCAAGATCGTTGAAGCGCTTGACTTCATCCACGGGCAAAGGACGCGGGCCAACCAGGCTCATCTCACCGCGCAGCACGTTGAAGAGTTGGGGCAATTCGTCGAGACTGGACTTGCGCAGCCAGCGGCCAATGCGAGTAACACGGGGATCATTGGTGACTTTGAAAACGGGTCCAGACATCTCGTTCATGGCTGCCAATTCGTGTTTGAGCTGTTCGGCGTTGGTCACCATGGTCCGGAATTTTAAGATCGTGAAAGGCCGTCCATTCAAGCCGGAGCGCTGCTGGCGAAAGAAGACGGGGCCGGGCGAGCTGCGTTTGACCAGAATGGCGAATACCAGCATGGGCAGCGCACCCAACGCCAAGAGAATCAATGCGCCGAAGAAATCCAGCAATTGCTTGAACAAACCCTGCCAGGAACTTTCCGGCGCCGTCCGGAACACCATCACCGGCCGGCCATAAAAATCATCCAGGCTGGTTCGTGAAATCTGGGTTCGGAAAAAGTCCGCAACCACCCAGGCCTCGACGCCCTCCAATTCACACGCGCGGATCACCTGTTCCACCTGGTCGAAATAAGTATGTTTGGCGCTGAGGATTACGCCATTGACAGAATAATCGTGCAGCATCTCCACCAGGCGTTCCATGGGAGTTTTGCTCAAGTCCAGCTCAGCGAGGATTTCGATCCCCTCCGGCGATTTGGCTTTGAGTTCGGCGCGCATCGCCCGGGTTTCGTCGCTGGTGCCGACCAGAATGAACCTGCGCCGATTTTGGGACTGGGCGAGTTTAGACCTGGTGACCGAGCGGAGCACCTCCTCCTTGAGGAACATGAGGCCGAAGCTGACAAAACCGAACCACACTATGATGCTGCGTCGCATTTGGACCTGGAAACAAAAGGTGGCAATGATCAAAGCCAGCGCAATAATGCAACAGGCCTTGAGCAGCACCCAGGCGGTGGTTCGCCGGGAACACGAAAGCGGCCGGCTATAGAAACCTTGCGCCTCCAGGACCATGGGCGCCGCGGGGATCAGCACCAAAAACAAGAGCCACACATATTGGTCTTCGCCCATACCAATTTTCGTCAGCCCAAGCAAATCGCTTAAGTCAGGGTCCTCCCGCAGCGTGCAGGCCAGCCAGAAACTCAGCGCAAACAGGCACGCGTCCATCAACTCGTGGACTTGCATCCGTATCAAACGGTCGCGGCGCAGCATAGGACTTAGTCGCGGGTTCGAGTCCGGGAAAGTAGCGCAGGTTTCCAACCTGCTGTATCGCCGATTTCCAATCGGCAGACCGTCCTTCGTCGAATTAACCGCGTAATAATCCGATCGGTTCGCAGGCTGGAAGCACTGCGATACAGCAGATTGGAAATCTGCGCTACGTTGCTGGTTCTGTTCACGGTTTCGAATTCAACACGAGTTCCGGCGCCCTGGGTGGCATTTGAAACTCAGGGACGGCGGCGGCGATGAATTTTTTCATGCGCTCGAAGGTCGCGTCCTCCTGCCCCGGGGCGCAGAAGCCCAGGCAACTGACATAAGCCCAACGATCTAAAACGCCCGTGCGCAATAAACCTGACGCCAGCCGCCACAACCGCTGGCCGCCGACTTGTCCGGAACTGATCTGCCCATCGGCCACGAACCAATACACATAAAGCGCCTGAGTGCCGTCTTTGGACGCAATGATCCGGGTCACGGGCAAATCATAGGCGAAAGGCCGCTCGATGCGGACGGAGGTCTCGAGGGTCTTTGCCTGATCAATCTGCAACCCCGCCGCGCTGAGACAGATTTGGGGTTTGTGCAGGCTGGTGCGGTCCATGCCCATGAGCACGACGGTGAACTTCAGGTCGTCTTCGCGGCGATCTGAATGACTATAGATCCTTTCCCCAAAACTGGTGTCGGTTGGCAGCACACTGAGAGTGAAAGGATCCTGGTCGCGTTCTTGGGAATCGTAATCCAGGACCTTTGGAGGCAGCTCGACCTTAACGCAGATATCGTTTCCTTTGATGGGGCTGGTCCTGACGCCTGCTTTCCCGAGTTTGGGATGGACAGCCAGCAACAGCCCGGCCGTGCCGCCAATGAGCAGCAAAGCCAAAATAAAATGCGGGGAGCGGAAAGCAGAACGCCGGCTGGTGCCGGACGCCGAGTCCGCCGGAAGGGAGACCGGCACAGGAGAGAAGGGGGAGGCGGGTTCAGTGTTCATGCGCGCACTTACTCAGAAGAAATTGTAGCAGCCGAGGTAACGAGGCTCTAATTTTTTGTAAACTGTTCGTGTGCAAGGATTTCAGAGCCTCGTTACCTCGGCTGCTACATGGGTTTTGGATTCTTTCTCTCCTTCGGCTATTTGCCGATGTCCTGCTTTGACAGTTCGAGCAGGGCGCTGCGGCTTTTCACGGAGGTATCGTTCCATGAGGAACAAACCCACAAACGCGGGCACGTAAGGTAAAAGGCTGTAAATTCCCAGCGGGCCGCCTTCGTGCACCTTCTCCCCGGCGGCCTGGCTTCCGCCGATCTCCGCCGCGAGCACAATTGTCATTAGCCGGAGCACGTTTCCCATCACTGCCAACGGAAAGGCAGCGAGAATCATCAGCAGCCGCCGCCACCAGGTCCGGAAAAAAATAAAGCCGAAGATCAAGGAAAGGGCCATGGTGGCGTAGAGGCTGCGGATGCCACTGCAGGCCGCCGCAACATCGAAGCGAAATGGAATGGCTGGGTCAGAGAGCGTGGTGCCTTGCCGGATTACGTCCAGCGCCACCACATAATGGCAGAGGTGCTGGCAAAGCCAGCTCGCCATCAGGCTAAGCCGAAAGGTGATCGGGATGGTCAAGGTCCCAAGCGGCAAACAAAAGATGAACAGGAAAAATGGAAAAAAACTCGCTCGCAACCAACTCAGTCCCCAGGTCAAGCCCGTCAGGCCATAGAGACCCACAAAGAGACCTACCACCGAGATGTAGGTGAGCTGCACCCAAAAACCGAGGAAATGCATCATCAGCCCCAACAGCACCAGGACCAATCCCGGCGCCCACAGACCCAAATCCAGAGCTAACAATTGCCTGCGTTTTGCCCAAAACAGCCACAGGACCACAAATGGCATCAGCACCGCCGCCGCGCCGTCCGACTCCCAAAGATTGCCGTTCCGGGCCCCAAACGCATCGTACATCCAGTAATACAAAGAGGCGGTTTTGACATAGCCCCTGGTGGCGTTGCCTATGAACTGGAATAGGGCCAGCCAGACCGCCAATAACACCAGAAAAAAGCCCTTATTTGGCAGCCGGTGCCAACATTCCAGGAATTCAACCCGGAACTCTTCCAGAATCCCATCACCGGTACGTTGTTCAACTTGCGCGTTTATTCGAGGGTATTTGATAGCAAATTAGGGGCCGATGCTCAATTAAATTCCACGTTCCAAGTTCAAGGCTCAAAGTTCAAGGTTCAAGGTTCGAGGTTCGAGGTTCAGGGTTCGGGGTTCAGGATTGTGGGTTCGTTGTGGGTTCTTGACAGCAGTTACACCTGTTCGACGTTCAGTTTTTCACCCACGACATTTCGGGCAGAATCGAAATGCGCATCGCGGCAGGTGACTGCCAAACCGGTGCGCATGGCAACTGTTGCCACGAAGAGGTCGTCTCGAGGGATGCTGATGCCTTTGGAGCGCAGTTGCCTCTCAAGCAGCGCCGCACCCCGCCAATCGTCTATTTCGAAAGGAATGTGCTGGCTGAAACCAAACGCTGTTTGAAGGTCCGCTTCCTCTTCGGGCCTCACGCCACTGAGCAATTCGAATCGAACCGGACAGGTGTAGGCAGCCAAATTGGCGCTAATCAATCGGCCCACGTGCTGTTTAACTACGGGGTCGCCTTTGCGCCTGAGGAACTCAACCCACGCGGAAGTATCAATGAGCTTCATAAAGGTCACGCGCTTCCAATTCTTCGTTAGTCAGGGCAAAATCTGTGTCACCCGAGAGCACCCGTTCCAGAAATTGCTGCTTCTGTTGTTGGCGGACGAATTCACAAAGGGCCTGGGTAATGGCGGGCGATTTCTTCTTCTGACGCGTGATTTTTTGAATTTGCCTTAACTGATTTGCATCAATATCAATTGTAACTCGCATATTATTAAAATAGAATATGATGCTTTTTCATGGAATGCAAGCCGCTACTCGGCAGCGATTGCCCCGCATTCCCCTCCGCGCGCCGGGTGAGGGCACCCGGCCTACACTCCAAAGCGGTGGGCCTGTAGGCCGGGTGCCCTCACCCGACGCCTTGGGGCATGTTCCGGGGAGGCTAACGGTACATTCAAAATGCGTCCGTCTCTTCCTTACGCCAAACGGTTTGCGAAAGCGGGTGCTGTCTGAAAGAATAAACTATGGAAAAATGCCAGAACAGCGGGGGCGCGCAGTGCACTACGGAATCCAGGCCCAGTGTATTGGCAGGGACTGCGGGTTCGGGTAAAACTGAGAGCAGGCCGCTCTGGATCGGCCTCTTAATTTTCGCCGCAGCCCTCAGGCTTTGGAATTTCCCTGCCCGGGACGAAATTCGGGACATGGATGAGATCGGTTACGCGACATCGGGTTTGGTGGCCTGGGAAGGAATTTCGCCGGGGTGGTGCTTCGTTCCAGCAGGACCTCAGATTTGGACGGGATGGACTTGGGCAGCCACCCGTTCGGCCTGGGAACTCGCACATGTGCCGCGAGGGACCCCTCCTTTGCTCAAGCCGTTGAAAGCCATTGACACGGCACTTTTCAAGACAGATGAGGATCTCGGCGGCTTGCGGCGCTTGATGCTTTCCATTTCCCTGGTTATCGCCCTCGCCGGGGTGTACGGAGGTTACCGCGTGGGGGCAAAATATGGAAGGCTACCAGGCGGGCTTCTGATTGGCGGCCTGGTTGCCTGTATGCCTTTGTTTGTCGAGAATGCCGGCATATTGAAATCCTCTTGCGATGCCTGGATGTTTGGGATTCTGGCGGTTTCGTCTGCAGCGACTCTTAGTCGCATGAGCCGCGCATGGGTGCCCGGTGTTTTTCTAGGGCTGGCAATTGGTTCGCGCATAGACATGGTCGTGCTGGCCCCCCTGATGTTGTGGGCGATGTGGGATAATTGGGGTCCTTCCAACTTGCTGAAGCCAGCTCTCAAAGCCGCCCTGGCCGCTGCCGTTACCGCTTTTATGACCGCGCCATGGGCGGTCACGGGATTCTTGACCGTTCTGCGGGGTATCAGTTTAACGCGCGTCGTCGGTTACTCGTACTCGAGCACGGAATCTCCTCGCTTGCGCACGCTGCAGCAACTTGCCTGGGAACAAGGGCTGGGACCGTTTTTGCTGGCAATAGTCGCTGGGCTCGCATTGTTCTTCTATAAGGCACAACGTAAAAGCGATTTACAAGCGACGACCGCCGCCCCACATGCCCCCCCCCCGCAGCGAGAGCGGATCGATCTGCTGAAGCACTCTGTGCTCGCAATACTCGCTGTTTTCACCACCGCCAGCCTGTTCATTGGTCAGTACCAACTGATGCGGTATCACGGCGCGCCGCTGATCGTGTTGCTAGTGGCGGGCGCGGTGGCGGTCGGAAAGCTCCTGGCTCGACTTAGCCAAAAAGCCGCGGTGATAGTAGCGCTGATCCTGCTCGCACTTCCTCTAAGCCAGTCCTTCGTCCTGGTGCTTAACCGGAACGCGTTTTACTCACCAGACGCTTCCACAGAGTGGATTGAAAAGCACGTTCCAGCCGGAACGGTTGTCTATCTCCATGCTAATATGGCCGTCAGGCCCATCCTGCCGACTGCTGCCGCTGCCGATGCCATCTGGGCTACCGTTGCGAACGACCAGGCATGGCGGACGAAGCTCCGCGAGGGCCTCCAGCGCTTCTCGCTGCCGGACACCGAGTTGCCTCGCGGCCTTTCCGAGAACAATCTGTGCATGGACCGCAGCGTTTCGCGACGCTGGTTTATTTTAGGCGGAGACCACAGCAAACGCCCGAGGTACGATGTAAGACCGATAAGTCTATCCAAAACTTTTAATCTCAGTATTGAACAAGCAATCCAGGAAATGAGCACAAACGGCGGTGTTCTGCTCTGGCGTGAATGGCCCCAGTTGGATCCTCTGCCTCCTGGCATGGGCCAGCCGGCGGTTGCATGGTTGAACAGCCAGGGTCACGGCACACGAATTTTCGTTTCGCCTGGCACTCCGTTGGTGAATTAACTTTTGGGACAAACCTATGGAGCACTGGGGGACAAGAGGCAGTCCGCATATTTGTGCGGTGGAAGGGGGTTTGGGGGAGTGTTAAGCTCGGCCTGCACAGCACCAATGGATAGAGCTTCCCCATTTGGAGTGCGGCGATATGTCGCCGCTTGCGCACACCGCGATCCCGCTCAGCGGGACGGATGTTCCAAAGCGCGGACCTGTCCGCGCACTCCTAAATTAACGACCGGGCGCACCCTGTGCGCCATGGTTTTGGTTTATCTCGTGCTTGTGGTGCTTCAGCCTTGCCTGGCCGCCACTTACACCGAAGCCAACACGGTCATCCTGATCGAAGCCGAGAATTTCGCCACGAATGTTTCCCCTCGCAGCGGGCACACTTGGGGATTGAGCAATGCTGTCCCCGGCTTCAGCGGGACGGGGTACATGGAAGCAGCGCCGAATAACGGGACCAACATCACCAGCAATTGGCTTACGACCAGTCCCGAACTCGATTACTCGGTCCAGCTTACCAACGGAGGCACTTATTACGTCTGGGTGCGCGCTTACGCAGTTTCCAATACAGATGACTCGATCCATGCTGGAATGGACAACAGCACCAACAGCGCGGATACGATCACGCTGGTTTCGAGCCAATACGGCGCGTGGTCGTGGACGACAAACCGCACCAGTGGACCGCGTCCGACAGTCGCCGGGGCTCCTGGGCCGCATAACTTCCAGCTATGGATGAGGGAAGATGGCATCAGGGTGGACCGGATCGCGCTCACCACAAATGCCAACCTGCAGCCCTATATCGGCAATTGCTGGCACATACCAAATAATCCAGAAACGAATGTAGCCATTCCTTCGATGCGGATTCCAGTTGAAGGCATCTACTCAAACACCGTGGTAACGATCGTCAATGGCAACCAATACCAGGGCACAGGCAACACCGGAGATCAGGCTTCGCTGAACAGCTTCATTTATTACAAGCGTTCTACAGACTCAACCTGGTCGAGTTTGCCAATGTACTTCCTCGGACTCGGAGGTAATAACAAGTACTTCTCGAACTCGATCCCGGCGAACGTCTTCAAGGCAGGTGACGTCGTTCAGTATTACCTCAAGATCGGCTATACAGACCGCCTCTTCACTTATCTTTACGGAAACGATTTCCTTTCGCTGACGTCGGAAAACGAGTCCGATGCCCGGAATTTGCCGTTTTCCTATTCCGTGCAGTGGCCGCTGACACCGGCGACTGGCGCCGACTACTTAACTGTGACAAATCAAAGCGCGTCAGGTCTGCTCCAAGGGCGGATTTACACCGATTCGGGTCACATAACACTCGTTGGACCTGACCTCACAGGAAATCCTCTGGCGAACTCGGTTGCTTTCGCTCCACCGAGCGTGCGAACCGGCGGCACATTCCAAAACATCGGCAAAGTGCTCTCGTGGACCACGCTGACAAACGGGCTGGAACTCGTGCAGCAACTCTCGACCACCAGTGTGGTTTCGCACCTTACCTTCCAGGCCGATGGCGTAATGCGCTACGAGGTCATCAATTGGGGCTACCTGCCAATTGATTCGACCTCGATCTCCGCGGCGTCGGATGCAACGGAGCATTTCTACGGATTCGGCGAGAAGTTCAATTCTTTCGATCAGGCAGGGAACCTGGTCCACATGCTGACCTTCGACCAGCCCGGCGCGAAAGGGGACAGCTCTTACAAGGTAGTCCCGTGGTTCATTAGCACGAAGGGCTACGGATTCCATCTGGATTCATCGGCGGAAGGCTGGTTCGACATGAGGTCGGGATATGCGGACCGCTACGTCGTCACGAACCTCTTTTCTACGCTGAAGTTCAATGTGGTTTATGGCCCGCAACTAACAAATGTACTCAGCCGTTATACCGGTTACACCGGACGTCCCGCGTTGCCGCCGCCCTGGGCGTTTGGGCCGTGGCTTTCCTCGGATGTCTGGCAGACGGGCGGGCAGGTGCGTTACG
This sequence comes from Verrucomicrobiota bacterium, assembly GCA_003176045.1. Lineage (GTDB taxonomy): Bacteria > Verrucomicrobiota > Verrucomicrobiia > Limisphaerales > UBA8199 > PSRM01. Next base: position 20,473 of record PSRM01000212.1, read on the forward strand.
CCGTAAGCAAATACCGGCAGCTCGGAATTCCTGGCTCGGTATTCGTGTTCGATTCGCCCTGGGAAACCGCTTACAACGATTTCAACTGGAATATGGCGCAGTTCGGGGTTGGCGGGACTTACGAAGGAAACAATTACACCGGGTTTGGCTCGTTGTCGGAGATGATGACTTTCTTCCGCACCAATGGTTTCAAAGTGGTCTGCTGGATGACACCCTTCATTGATACCAGCTCAGTTAATCCAGAAGGCGTGCCGGGAATGAATCTCGGACAGGCCGCCAACTATGCGACCGCGCAGGCATCCAATTATTTCGTTCTCTCCTCACCGGGCGGGCCGCCGCTGGTTGTGCCCTGGTGGAAGGGCAATGGCAGTCCTGTGGATTTCACGAATCCAAATGCGCGCAATTGGGTCGCCGGGCAATTGAGCAATTTGGTCTGGCAAAGCGGCGGGGTGATCGGCGGTTTCAAGACGGACGACGGCGAAAGCGGCGGTTCCTCCGGCAATACTTACATCCCGGCCACTGCGGTTTATTCTGATGGCCGAACGGGCGTGGAAATGCGCAATGGCTACTCGCTCGAATATCACAGGGCGATCTGGAACGTGCTCGGTACAAACGGGATCATGTGGGAGCGCAGCGGTTTCACAGGCACACAGGCTTACCCGGGTTGCTGGTCGGGCGATAACGAGCCGAATTTCGGCATTGGCGGTCTTCAAGGAGTTCCGATTGCGGGCCAATCGGCAGCTATGTGCGGCTTCGCCATTTGGGGCTCGGATATTTGCGGCTATCTCGACAGCAATTGGAGTTCGACGCCCACGAACCTGTTCGAGCGCTGGACGCAATTTGGAGCGCTTTGTCCGATCATGCAGATGCACCGGCAGGTCGGGATGGGATGGCAATATCCCTGGAGTTTCGGGCCGGAGGGCATTTCCAATTACCAATTCTACGCCAGCCTGCACACTGCTCTTTTTCCTTACCTCTACTCGTATGCCCAGCAGGCCAGCGCCACTGGAATTCCAATCATTCGCCCCGAGGTGCTCATGAATCAGGCCGATACTGCCACTTACGGCATCAATCAGACTTATCTGCTCGGCAACGAGTTGCTCATCTCGGTGATTATCACCAATAACGCCACATCTCGAACTGTGTATCTGCCGCAGGGAAATTGGTACGATTACTTCAGCAATACGCGGTACGCAGGTGGGCAGAACATTAACTGGGTGAATGCAAACCAGACGCAGACGCCACTTTTCGTTCGCGAAGGGGCTGTCATTCCGATGATCTCAACGAATGTCCAAACGCTTTGCGATGCCGCTTACGTGGTAAACCCGTCTCTGCCTACGATGGACACCTCACTGCAATTCCTGGTTTACCCGCCCACAAACGGTGTATCCGGTTTTACAGTGTATGACGGCACGACCTTGCAGTGCCAGGTAACGGGAACAGTCACGCAACTCCCGCTGTTCTCCCTACCGCGAGCCGTCCTGATGAAAGTTCTTGCAGCACAACCTTTCAGCGTTGAGCGAGACGGGGTCACGTTGCCCCGGTTCACCAACAGCGCCGCCTTTAGTCAGGCCGCGCTGGGCTGGCAATATGCCGCGCCGTTTCTCTCGATCAAGTTCCCACACAGTGGCGGCACAACTATGATTGCCTTCGGGCCTGATTCGGTGGGGGATGGCATCTCCGATTCGTGGCGCCTGTTTTATTTCGGCTCCGCTGCGAGCACCAACGCTCTTTCCTGCGCTCAATGCGATCCGGACGGAGATGGCATGACGAACCTTCAGGAGTTTCTGGCTGGGACGAATCCAAACGATCCAAATTCCGCCCTCCGAATTATTCATCTCGATGGCGGAGCGCGAATGATTGTTTGGAACAGCGCGCCGGGAAAAAATTATCAGGTGCTTGCGACTTCGGATCTGTTATCGGGGTTCGTGCCGGTGAGCGGGGTTGTGCCATCCGCCGGCGCGACGACCAGTTTTACGGGTAGTGGTCCAGCCAGCGCCAATAAGTTTTATAGAGTGCAGTTAGTGCCGTGATCTTGTAGGGGACGACGTAAGAAGTCCCGCAATTAATCAGTGCGTCTGCGTGGACAAGGGCGGGGACGACCTCGACCCCGCAAACAAAGGACTCCCTTCCATGAATCGGAAGAAAGGACGACGGACGACCGACCACGGACCACGGAATTCCCCCTCACCACGACCCTCTCCCCCTCCGCGGGGGAGAGGGAGAATCGCAGGCCGGTTTCGTCGTGAACTGGGATTCAGGAATTCCGAGCGGGAGGGAACCTCGGGAAATCTTACGCCGTTCCCTTACAAACCAAAACGCGCGGACGTGGGCGTCCGCGCTCCTCACCACTGCCGCAGTCTGTAATACCGCTGGGATGGGATTGCGCCGGGATCGCTGAAGAGGATCAAACCGCTGTTGCCCACGTTCGTAGAAAGGGCGGTCCAGTTGTTTGTGTTCGCGATGGGTTTATACTCAAACGCGTACTTCTTTTGGTATTGGCTTTGAGCGACGGCGGTGAACCGTGTGCCCTGGTGGGCGGGGGCCGATAGCTTGAGCAGCGGCACGCTGCCGGCGAGAACAGCAATGGAATGTTCCTCGCCCGCGCCGAACGAAATGACATTGGCGACCGGAGGGACATCGCATTGGCTGCTCCAATTCGCGCCCCAGGCCAGGAGCGTGCCGTTAGTCAATAAGGCGAGTGTGTGAGCGCCGCCACCTGCCACAGCCACTACATTGCTCAGGCCGGGAGGCACGTCGCATTGGCCCTGGGAATCGTCACCCCAGGCGACCATTGTGCCATCGGCCCGGACAGCCAGCGAATGGTAATCGCCTGCGGCAATCGCCACGGCATTGTCCAGGCCCGGGGGCGGAGTTGATTCGCCGGCGAAAGATCCATCGGCGCCAGTGTTATCGCCCCAGCACACAACTGTGCCATCGCTTCGCAGGGCGAGGCTGTGGTTGCCGCCCGCGGCAACCGCCACAACATTGCTCAAACCAGCCGGGACATTGCACTGGCGGAAGCTGTTATCTCCCCAGGCAATCACAACGCCATCTCGACGCAAGGCGAGGCTATGGAATGAGCCTGCACTGATGCCAATGGCGGACAGAGCGGGCTCCAGAGCAAGAGCAGATGGGACGTTGGTTTGGCCGTAGTCGTTGTTCCCCCAGGTCAAGAGGTTCCCGCTGGAATCGATCGCAAGGCTGTGGTAACCGCCTGCTGCGATTGCCAGGGCATTATTGAGATTGGAGGGGATGTTGCATTGGCCGGAGATATTGTTCCCCCAGGCCACGATCGAGCCGTCGTTTCGCAAGGCGAGGTTGTGCCACTGCCCGGCGGCAACTGCGACCACGTTTGAGAGCGAGACGAGCTGATTGGTTTGCCCAAGGGAATTGTCGCCCCAGGCAACGGTTGAAACGATGCCGAGCAAAGCATTGGAACTGAGGGCGCTGCCGTAAAGGTTAGTGACCAGCACAGAATAGGAGCCGGCGTTAGCGTACTGGGCCGAGGCGAGGCCGAACGAGGTGTTGGTTGCGCCTGCGATGGCGGCGTTGTTGAAGAACCATTGATAACTGAGCGGCGGCGCCCCGAAAGCCGAAACTGAGAACGCGAAAGGCTGCCCCGCAAGAGCCGCCACATTTTGCGGCTGCGCAGTGATGGTCACGGCAGGCAAAAGCGTCAGCACGGCGTTCGAACTGAGAGCCGCGCCGAATTGATTTGTGACGCGAACGGAGTAGGTGCCGGCGTTAGTTAATTGGACGGGTGAAAGAGAAAATGAGCTATTGGTCGCGCCGGCAATGTTGTTGCTGTTGAAGAGCCATTGATATTTCAGCGGTGTGGCACCGAAGGCGGCGGCCGAGAATGAGGCAGTCAGGCCTGGCACCGCGGCCTGGCTCTGAGGCTGCACAGTGATACTCGGCGCTCCGAGAACCGTCAGCACCGCGTTCGAACTCAGGACGCTGCTGGAGGGGTTCGTCACAAGCACGGAGTAAGAGCCGGCATTAGTCAACTGGACATTCGTCATAGTGAGCGAGACATTTGTCGCGCCGGCAATGTTGTTGCTGTTGAAGAGCCATTGATAGCTTATCGGCGCCGCGCCGGAGGCTGCCACCGTGAAGGTCACATTCGAGGTCTGATTGACCGTTTGACTCTGAGGCTGGGCGGTAATGGTTACTTGTTGACCGACAACAGTGACTCGGGCGGTGTAGATGTCAAAATTACCGTTCGCTCCCGCGGGATTATCGTGTGTGCTATTCGAGTTGTCTGCCCAGACCGGATAAAACGCGCCGCCGTGAAACGCCAGGCCCGTATAGTCCCCGAAATCGAAGCCGGTGTTCGCAATCGCGGTCACCAAGGCGCTGGAGACGCCGGCGCTAACTTTCACATTTGGGAGGAACGTTTGTCCGCCATCCACGCTGACTGCGGCCCACAATTCGGCTGTGTTGTTTGCCGGTGAGTTGCGGCAATCGTAGAAAGACACGGCAATGTAACCAGTCGTCTGATCCAGTGCGATTTTCGGCAGAAACTGGCTTTTGCCGTTGCCGGCCGGATCATCATTCACTCGCACACGGCTGCTCCAGGTCGAGCCGTTGTTATCCGAGTAGCGCACGTAAATGTCGGTATCGGCGCTGCTGGTGGATGGCCGATCAGTGTACATCAGATAAACGCGACCATTATGCGCTCCGCCCGTGCGGTCCCAGGCCAGGCCGGGTTCGGAATCAACGGTGCGACTGGGTTGCGCGGGCAGGGCGGCGAAACCGCCAACCTGGGTCGAACTGGCAATGCTCGAAGCGCCAAGCAAGCCGGCGCCCAGGCCGTCGGCATCCACGCTAATGCGAATGTTGTCAGGCCCTTCACCGCTGTTCTCGTCCTGGTAAGCGATCATCATCTGGCCGTTTGGGCCGATGGCGATATCGCCAAAATCGCCCTGGACCGAAGTCAACGCGGCCGCGCCGAACGAGCCGACAAGTCCCAGGCCGGTGACGGCTGCGCCCTGGGCGGCAGCGACGCCGGCGTTGGCGCCGCTAAATGGGGTATAGGTTATCCAAACGCTGCCTTGTCCGGGTGTGGATGAAGGGCCCGTGACAACCGTTGGCTGGTCAACGTTGGCGGCCGTGGTGTAGAGCACCCGGAAAGTGGCGCCGCCATTGGTGCTTAAGGCAACCACACAGGCGGTGCTCGAGCTCGTCAACTCGGCCAAAAAAAGGTTGCCGAAGGAATCGAAAGCAGCCGAGACGTCGCCAATGGAAGCCGGCAGCGCTGAAACGCTGCTGTTATTCCAGGTGACACCGCCATCCATGCTGTAGCGGGCGGTCACTGCCCACGTATCGGCGGCAAACATATTTGCCGGGTTGCCGGGGTTAATGGCGATACATTCCTCGGCATTGTTGCCGGCACTTTTGGTTATGTTGATGTTCGGTCCAACAGTGATGGTGGGTTGCGCGAAGGCGTTGCCGATTGAAAGGCTGCTCAGCGCGAGAAAGGCCGCGGTTTTGATTATCCAGTTGGGCGAGTGCCAGGGAAAGCGAAGTGTTTTCGTAGGTATCCTGTGTTTAGTTAAGTAGTAGCATTTTTAGAGATTTAAACACGATAGTCAATACAACGTTTTTGCGCCTGGGAGCGCGGGCATCTTGCCCGCGTGTTGCAAATCTGCAATAGGAATTTATTGCTCGAACGTTGAGCAATGGTATGGCCTCAGTGACGGCGGGTGGCC
>PSRM01000148.1 GCA_003176045.1 Verrucomicrobiota bacterium
GCTCAATTGGTTAGAGCGCTGCCCTGTCACGGCAGAGGTTACGGGTTCGAGCCCCGCCGCTCCCGCCATTCTTCGGGCTCCTAACGCCGCAATATGACGACGATTGTCGGACTCTCCGGCAGCCTGCGCACCGGTTCGTTTAACACGGCCCTGCTGCGCGCTGCCGCTACTCTGATGCCGGAAGGATCGGAACTCCTGGTCAAGACCATCCACGGCATTCCCCTCTACGACGGGGATCTTGAAGCATCCAGCGGCATTCCGGCACCTGTGCGCGATCTGGGCACAGCCATAGCCAATGCTGACGGCCTCCTTCTGGTCACGCCGGAATACAACAACTCCATTCCCGGCCCGTTCAAGAACACGATTGACTGGTTATCGCGGATCGACGATGACGCCAACCCGGTGTTTACAGGCAAGCCCGTCGCCATCATCGGCGCCTCTCCCGGCGGCTTCGGCACTTTGTTGTCTCAGAACGCCTGGCTGCCCGTGCTTCGCACTCTTGAAACGCTGCCCTGGTTCGGCGGGCGACTGCTCGCTTCTCGCGCCGCCGGATTATTCGATGCCCAAGGCAACCTCACCGATGAAAGTACAAAGAAAAAGCTACGCGAATTTCTGGCAGGATTCACCGCCTTCATGCTGTCTTTGCCCTGAAGTATAATCGCTCGTCGTTTGTAGTACAGGCCTTAGCCTGTCTGGCGGCCCCAGACCATCGGTCGCGATTGGAAGCGCAGTTTTTGCTTAGTAACCCAGTTTAGCCGCGTTCGTCACGGGTCAGTCGTCGAAAAGTTTTCAATTCCTCACGCATCAATTCCGCAAAACTTTCAGCTTGCCACTCCATAGCTGGGTTCCACGACGACCACCGGCCTGCGGCCCACTCGCCTGCCCTGTTGAGAGTCCCTGGATCAAGCAGCCAATTTGATGCATCTCCCTCCAAACTTAGCACCAGGCTCCGCTTAACTCTCGTACCCTGCTCAAGGCGATACTCCATCAAACGTGCGTCGCCGGGGTCCTTTTTAAACGGGCCCGGAATTGCCTCGGCCGCCGTCGCCATATCGTAAAGTTGAGGAACTAAATCCTGAAGCCAGCCGATGCGTGTAGTCGGTAGAACTTCCCAGACAAAGGGCCCGGTTGTGCGCCAACCATTTGTAACAGCATAAAAATCTCGAAGGCTGGGGGGCAGGCGCGTGCCAATGCGATGCTCCGCCTCAGAAATGTCGGTCTCAGTTGCCGGAGGGAACCCCAGCCAACCCGAATCAATCACTTCGGCAGGAAGGCTCTGGGTGATCTCGGGAGACGCAAAGTAGATCCCTGTTGTACTCCTCTAAGAATAACTTCCATTCTGTCGTGCTCATAGGCCGCCGCTAAACAAATTCAACAACCATCCGTTCGCAAATGAGGTTTGCCGCTCGCCTGGTTAATGCAAGTCATTAACACACTTTTGCCGTGTCAAGAAATCAAGAAAAGCCAGCCGGACCTCGCCCGTCACGGCTCGGTCACCGCTTGTCACGGCTGATGTCACGGGTAAACGTTCAAAAAAACCCTGTAAAATGCAGGTTGTCACGCTGTCACGGCTGTTTTACCCCTGGAGAGGGGAGGAGGCCTTTTAAGCCTGGAGAAAATCTCGCCGGCCGAAAATCTGTTGCTGGCGACCAATGGTCTTCGTAGCTTTCAGTAGAGAGGCGTTGGGTCTGAAATGGATTGGATCCCCGCCCTCGCGAAATCATCATGCGTTTACGATTCCTCCCCCTCCTCGCGGCCATCGCTTTACCCGCGATCGCGCCAGCCCAAACAGCCCCTCAGACACCGGATCCCGCCGATCCTTACATCTGGCTGGAGGAGTTCCGGTCGCCAAAGGCCATGGAATGGGTCGAGCGCCACAACCAGGTCACGACCAATCGCCTGCAAGCCGACTCGCGCTACGCCCGCAACTACTCCGAGGCCCTCGAGATCGCAGGCGCCAAAGACCGCATCCCGGAGCCTGAGTTCATCCGCGGCGAGATTTACAATTTCTGGCAGGACCCCGAGCATCTCCGCGGCTTCTGGCGCAAGACGACCCTTACCGATTACGCCTGCTCCGAGCCACACTGGAAAACGGTCCTCGACATTGACGGCCTGAACAAAGCCGAGCACAAGAGCTGGGTGTTCAAAGGCGCCCACCTTCTGAAACCCGACGAGACCCGCTGCTTGATCATGCTCTCCGATGGCGGCGAGGACGCGATCATCGCCCGCGAGTTCGATCTCGAGAAGGACAAGTTCATTGATGGCGGCTTCACTTTGCCGCGCGGCAAGCATCGCATCGCCTGGGAGGACAAGAATACGCTTTTGATCGCCACCGAATGGGCGCCGGGCGACCTGACGACCTCCGGCTATCCCTTCATCGTCAAGCGGCTCAAACGCGGTCAACCCCTCTCAGCGGCAATCGAGGTGTTTCGCGGGACCAAAGACGATGGCGGCTACGGAGTGGACCCAGCCGTGATCCACGATGGCCAGGGCCGCTCGCTCGCGCTCATCGAGCGTCCGCTCGATACGTTCCGCAGCGAGCATTACGTGCTGACCAAGCGCGGCACGGAGCGGTTGGCAATTCCAGCCAAGGCTCGCGTCGTGGACCTCGTGAACGCGCGGGTGATCTTCCGACTCGATGAGCCCTGGACGGCCGCTGGCAAAACATTCGAAGGCGGCTCGGTCGTATGGACTGCCCTGGCCGACACCAAATCAACGCCGGGCGCGCTTAAGCCCACGCTGATCTGGGCGCCGGGCCCACGCGAGGCGCTCAACGGCGTTACTTCCACACGCGACAAGCTCCTCATAAGCGTACTCGACAACGTGCAGGGCAAGGCCTTCGTTTACACACCCTCCGGCCACGGCTGGAAACACGAGCCACTGCAACTGCCCGGAAACATCTCCGTGGGGTTCGCCGCCACCGACGACAAGTCCAACCGCGCCTTCATCAACGTCTCCGGCTTCCTTACCCCCACTGCCTTGTCCCTGGCCGACGCCGATACCGGGGCCCTGCACACGGTGAAAACGCTCCCACCCAAGTTCGATGCCTCACGCGACGTCGTCGAACAGTTCGAAGCTGCTTCCAGCGACGGCACCAAAATTCCTTACTTCGTCGTTCACCGGAAAGACGACCCACTCGACGGCTCGACGCCCACGCTCATGACAGCCTATGGCGGGTTTCAGATCCCACGAACGCCGCGTTATTCCGGCGAGACAGGCAAGCTCTGGCTGGAGCGCGGCGGCACGTTCGTCCTCGCCAACATCCGCGGCGGCGGCGAGTTCGGCCCAAGCTGGCACGAGGCCGGCCTGGGTGTGAAGCGCCAGATCATTTACAACGATTTCGTGGCCGTGGCCAAAGACCTGTTCGCCAGGAAAATCACGTCCCCGCGGCGTCTTGGCATCCAGGGCGGCTCCAACGGCGGCCTATTGATGGGCGTGCAATTCACTCAACACCCCGAGCTGTGGAACGCCGTTATCATCTCGGTGCCGCTGCTGGACATGATCCGCATCTCCAAAATCGCCGCCGGCGCAAGCTGGCAAGGCGAGTACGGCGACGTCAACGCCGACCCCGCCGTCAAAGCCTTCTGGCTGAAAACTTCTCCTTATCACAACCTTCGCCTTGGCACTACCTATCCCGAGCCCTTCATCTTCACCACCACCAAAGACGACCGCGTCGGTCCTCAGCACGCCCGCAAATTTGCCGCGCGCATGGAAGAGATGGGCCTGCCCTTCCTCTACTACGAAAACACCGAAGGCGGCCACGGCGCCGGCGCTGACCTCAAACAAGCCGCCCGCACCACCGCCCTGACCACCACCTATCTCCAGGAAAAGTTGATGGATTGAGGGCTCAGTCCGAGAGTTTCATCCCCGGACGCCGGCCGGACGCCGGGTGAGGGCACCCGGCCTACAGGAGCGCGCGCGTTGTAACTTCTAGGCCGCGTGCCCCCACACGGCGCTCCGTTCGCGTGGCTGCAACAGTCCCGGAGGGACGACAGATAATAGCCCAGCGTTTTCAACGCTGGGTTTGTGCCCGGACGTCAAATAAGTCCCGTAGGGACGACAGAACCTTCTTGTATGGCGTCGGGATTTGAGGTTGGAACTCTTCACAAATAACACATGCCATCTTTGCTTTCACGCTTTCCCAAACATTTCCCTCCAACTCTCCAAACACCTCTTCGCCGTCTCAAACTCCGAATACCTGCTGCCTTCCTGCTCGATCAAAAAATACTCGGCGCCGCCCACCGACTTCGCCGCCGCGATCAGCTCTTTCCACGGCGTCGCCCCCTCGCCGAACAGGACGCGATAGCCTTTTCCGTCCCCACCCGAGCCCGGTGCCCAGTCTTTGAGATGCATCGTTTTGATTCGTCCCGGATTGGCCTTCACCCAGGCCACCGGGTCTGCCCCGGCTTCCATACAGGTGCCGACGTCCAATTGGAGCATGAATTCCTTGGGCGTGTTGGCGGCGATGACCTCCATGATGCGCTGGCCGTTGTCGAGCTTGACCCATTCAGCCTGATGATTGTGATAGCCCGCGCTCAAACCGTGCGGCCTTAGCTTTTCCACCGCGTCAGTGAGCTGCTCGGAGAGCTTCTTCCAACCTTCAACTCCTTTGCGCCCCCCGCTGGCTAGAACGATGTAACGGCAGCCCAGAATCTGGTTAAGCTCGATCGCGTGCGCCAGGCCCTCGGCATTGGCGAAAGACTCAAACCCATTGTGCGTTGAGTAACAGCGCAGGCCGAGATCGTCCAGTTGCGTTCGGACCTCCTTGGCGTAAGGAGGAGTCCACTTGAAGTAAGGCGAGTAGAACTCAACCACTTCATAGCCGAAACCGGCGACTTTCTTCAATGTACCAGGCAAGTCCTTCGACATCTCACCCCGCACCGAGTAAAGCTCCAGGCCGATCGGATACCGTTTCGGTTGCGTCGGTTCAGAGGAAGCCGATTCCGCCGCGGAACCAGTAAATGCGAATTGTGTAGCAAAGGCGGCGGGAATCGCACCCGAGACGGCGAGGAAGGTTCTGCGAGAGAGCGCTGGGTTAGGCTCAGATTGGGTTTTCATATAGGAGTTTTTAACGCAAAGGCGCAAAGATGCAAAGACGCAAATAAGAAGGCATGAGCTGACAGAAAGATTTTTGGACAGAAAGCCGTGCTAATGCTCGTCGTCGCCATTGCCCTTCGCCGCGGAGCGTGGCTGTCCCCAGCCGCAGCACATCCGGACGGAAAGAGGCGGCCAGCCAGTCCGGACGCGTGAACACGACTCTGTAGCAGCCGAGGTGACGAGGCTCTGAAATTCTTGCGCACAAACAGGCTGCCCATCACTCCAACGTGACTGTGCCGGTTTTCTGGTATAGCTTAGAGCGACTGAAACTGGCAACGTTGAAAAATGGACTCAACCTCTGATCCTACTCCAAAAACAAAGCCAACACCCACAGACTACGTAGTGCGGGAGTACGGCGTGACGGTTGGCGAAGTAGAGGCGTTTGAACGAGCCGCCGAACAGCGCTATCGAAAGCTGAAGCGCCGCGGGAAGCTGGCAACTAAAACACCCCAGGATTTGAAGAAAATGATTGAAGAAGCCGCTGGCCATTGATCCTGCAAGTTTGATTGACAGCGTCAAAAAAAGGGACTCCTCACGTCGTCCCCTACAGCTTCACGAACTGGCGCTGGTGTAAAGGCGCAAGGATGCCTTCCATCCCCATTCGGACACCACAAAACACACTATGCTCATCCCGAGGAGCAACACCCATTGCCAGGGCGAAGCCACGGCGTGCACGAGCACGCGCACCGGGACGTTCGACACCAGCAACATCGGCACCGCGAAGGTGAACAGTGCCTTAAACAGTCCGCCAAAGGCCTCATCAGGCATCCGCGCGATCTGGAACAGGTTGTAGTATCCCCAAACGATGCCCTGCGCGCGCACGGTCCAGAAACTGATGCTCGCAAGCAGGAACATGAGCGAATAATGAATGAGGATTCCCGCGACGCACAAAACGAGGAAGCCGGTAATTTGGATCGGCCCGGGCACCAAATGAAGCTGTCGCGCGGCATAGACCATTACCGCGACTGCGGAGCAGGCGTTGACGAAGCCACCCAGGTCCACTTGCCGCAGGGAAATGATGAACCGCGTGTTCACGGGCAGCAGCAACAGAAAATCCAGTTTGCCCGTGCGCACCAACTCGGAAAGATTCGTGCAGTTGATCAGGAAAAACGCCTGAAATAGCTGCTGGATGAAATGGCTGCCACCCACCAGCAGCACGACCTCCCATTTCGTCCACGACCCGATATGGTCGGTGTGCAGATAAAGCACCCCCACAAAACTGAGCTGCAGCGCAAACCAAAGCAACTCGACAAAAATCCACAGCAAAAAGTTGCTCTTGAAAATCATCTCCCGCGTGACTGAGTTGCGCCAAAGGGCGGAGTAGATGCCCAAATAACGAGTGAAACGTGAAGCGTGAAACGTGAAACGTGATCCCTCTTCGTTGCGCTTTGGCGCGGCAACTGCGTGTTGCGTGTTGCGTGTTGCGTGTTCCGTAGTTTCCCCCTCGACCCTCGATCCCCGACCCTCGACCGGCTTTGGACGTTGGACTTTGGACTTTGGACTCATTTCTGACCTCCGACCTCTGAGCTCTGACCTCTGACCTCTACTGGCTTCGGTCGTTGGACTTTGGACTTTGAGCTTTGAACTTTGAACTTTGAACTCATATCTCACCCTCCCGCCGCCGAATAGTGCCTTATTCCTCGCCTCCAGGCGAATCGGGCCATGCCGTACGCGATGAGCACCCAGCAAATCTGAATCAGGAAGCCTTCCAAGAGCTCTGCCCCATGCTTTTTGCCCATGTAAACGGCCACAGGAAAATAAAGCTGGTAAGGAAATGGCGTAAACTCCAGCGCTCGCTGGAGTCCCTCCGGAAGGACAGCGAGCGGAAACATGTGGCCGCTGGCGATGTATTCAAACGCAAACAGGATGAAAATAAAGGTAGAAACTTCCAACACCCAAAACGCCAGCATCGCCATCATGTAGGATATGAAAAACTGCAACAGGGCTGTCAGAATTACGGACATCAAAAACAGCGCCCAGGTGGCCGCATCAGCCGGCCAGAAGAAATAGCGGCGCAAGCAGAGGATGAACAAGACCAGCGGGATGGCCGTGACCGCCAGATACGTCAAACGGCCAGAGAAGAAAAGGCACAGCCGGTAGGTTAGATAATCCACCGGCTTCAACAGGAATTGGCTAATGTTGCCATCCTTGATATCCGCGGCGATTTGCCAGTCATCCTCGTTCACTGCCGTCAGGGCATCCACCACCGTCGCCAGTAGGTAATAAGAAATCATCTGGGCCAAAGTGTAAGTCCCAATGGTTGAGTCGGTTTGTTTTCCGGCATAAATCTTTTGCCACACAAAGATCAGCGCGATGAGGGGAATGAGCCCGAACAACGACCGCGCCAGGAAATTGAACCTGTAAGTGAGGTTGTTCTGAATCCCCACATTCAGAACGTGCAGATACTTGCGCATGGAGCTGAAACGTAGCACGAGAAACGTGAAACGTGAAACGTGAAACGGGACCAATCGGAGCGGGGTGTCCTCACCCAATGCCGCCAGGACGCCCTGGTTCACTTAGGGACAGTCGTCCGCTGGGCCAGCCAAATGAGATCTTGGTTCTTCGGAGAAGCCAGGCGCGGTGTCCAATTGTAAATGTTGTTTGCAATTGGCCATCTACTCCTTGGATCACGCCATTTGTGGATTTCAGAATGACCATCTATGAAACTGATGGCTCCGCCGCCGTCGTGATAGGTGGCCCACATATCAATAAAGGTTGCCGTGTTGCCATCCGGGTCGGTCGCGAAATCAATCATCTGGTTCGCAAACCCGCCGCCATTCATGGAATCGGGATGCTCATCCAGCAGACAGTAGGTCATCACTGGAGAAGGCACATCGGTGGTCCTCTTAAAGACCCTGTATTTGGGATACGGCAGCCACACGCCCGGACAAGTGGAAAAAGGGCGCGTGCAGTCAAAGGCCTCGCTCATGGAGTAGCTGCGCAGGCGGGGTGTGTAAACGCCGCCTGGCGTCGTGAAGCTGCGGTCGGCGGGACATTTGTAGATATTGACGGCCGTTTTCAGATACTGCGCAAAAAAGGCTTGAGCCGAATCCAGCAGCCAGTGCTTTTCGTCCCAGTTGGCTGAGTTGCTGGAGTTGAAATCCTCCCAATTGTTGATCCAGGCCGGGCTAAAGTCATCGCCAGGCGGAGCAAACACCTGGTTGTTGTCATCCGCATACATCAGGCAAGCATATTGCAATTGTTTAGTATTGCTCATGCACTCGGCGGCTTGCGCGCGGACTCTAGCGTGGCTCAGCGCCGGCAGCAACATTGCAGCCAGGACGGCAATGATCGCGATGACCACCAGCAGTTCGATGAGGGTGAAGCCGGGCCGGCGGTCACGTCGGCCTGTTCCTGGCGTAGGATGAACCACTTCAATCCGCATACTTTCCCGCGTCGCGAAGAATACCAATAGAACGCCGCGTGAGCGTACGCGGCCTACCAGCCAAACCCGCTGCTCCTGTAGGCCGGGTGCCCTCACCCGGCGTTCCGTGGTATGAAATATCCGCGTCAGAGTTCACTGCGGCTCCAATCACTGGCACCTGGATCGGGTTGACTGCGGTCATGAACGCCACATGGATACGATAGCGACCGTCTTTGCTTAGGTCGCCTTCCAACGCCAGCGTTCCTGCTCCAAGTTCGAGATTTGCTACTGGGTTCATGAGCAATGCAATGTATGATTGTCTATACATTTATATTACGCCATATATTGCTCGGGCGCAAACAATATTCTTTGTATTCAGGCCAAAGACAAGTCAGCAGGCATCCGCTCGGGTTGGCTTTCCTTGAGCCGGCGGAAAGCGGGCGCCGGCCGGGCCTGGCGGCGGACGAAGGCCTTGACGGTCGCGCAGGGGCGCCCGCGCGCCGCGCCGGCCGGTTCGATCGCATACGCGCCGACGTTCGCGGGCACGATGACCGTCTCGGCGTAGTGGATCGTGAAAGGCTCGAAAGCGTCCTCCGGGTTGGTGATGAGCGCTTGCTCGCCCTCGACCAAATTGAGCACATTGACGCCTCCAAGGGTGTCGTGCGGCACCGCCTTCGAAAACCAATGGCGGCGCACATCAATGAACTCGCGCTCGTGCAAGCCCGTATGTTCTTCCCGCCACCCATCCCCAGAGCCCACATGAACAACGCGGTTGATCAAATTCTTTTTTACCCAGCGAGTGGCGCGATCCCACTGGATGTTGGCGGTACCGTGTTCCAGATGGATCGGGCGCGGCTTGCCGTCCAATCCAAGCCGGCCCCAATCCCAAAGCTTGAAAGTGAAAATGTAAGGGGTAGCGCTGATTTCAAGCACCATGGAGTTGGCGCCGGAGCAATGAACGGTGCCTGCCGGAATGAGGAAATGGTCGTGCTTCTTCGCCGGCCAACGGTTGGCGTATTGGTCCACGGGGAAGGGCGGGCCGCCGGTCTGCGCGCGCTCCAGCTCGCGGACCATGGCGGCGGCATCCACTCCCTGCCGCAAGCCGAGATAAACGCTGGCTCCAGGACCGGCATCCAGCAAATAATAGCTTTCATCCTGCGTATAGTGCATCCCGAAATGGTGCTGGATATATTCGGTAAGCGGATGCACCTGAAAGGACAGGTTGCCCCCGCCCATGGTGTCGAGAAAATCGAACCGGATGGGAAACTCATCGCCAAAGCGCGCATGCACTTCCTCGCCGAGCAACGCGCGAGGCTGGTAGAACACCAGGTCAAGCGCGGGTATTTCGAAGCGCACGTCGCCAAACCCAAGGAGCAGGCTGTTTTCCTCCGGCACGCAATCAAAGCACCAGCCGAAGTTTAGCGCGCTACGCTGCAGGTCGCAGACTTCCTTCATCCATTGCCCGCCCCAGGGAGCCGGGTCAAAGAAGGGCACAACGCGAAAAGGGCGCGTGACGGCCAAGCGCAGCCCCTGCCGCACCGCTTCGCCTTTCGCCAGCTTCGGTTCGGCAGGCTTATTGGTATCGAGCACGAAATCCCATTTGGCAATCAAAGGCCGTTTCCATCGGTCAGCCACGCGCCAGTCCACAAAATACGCGCGTTTGTAAAGGAGTCCGGAGGAGAGATGGCGGTTCTCGGCGCCGAGGCTTCCAGTTTGATGGCGGCGGAAACGGTTTTGAGCTTCCCAACGCGCCAGGTCGGCATAGATCAGGATGTCCCCCGCGGCCACCAGCCGAGCCCCGACCCCAACCACTAAAATCACGCCCTCGCTGGTGCCCGCGCACCGGCTCTGTAGATGCCGCAGATTCCGCTCGTCAAAAAACTGCGGCAGCGTCAGTCCGCTCAGGAAACCAAACACCGGATCATCGCTGCCCAGGAACGGCTCAGCCAGCGTCTCGATGCGGTCTGGGGGCAACAGGGCTTCGGCCGCGCTCAGAGCCAGAGCCGGGGCCAACCTTCGCTGAAGCCGGCACAACACGTCTTCGGTGTCCACGCCAGGGTAACACTCGACAACCAGGACCGTCCGGCGCGAGCCCCGCAGGGCGATCTCCTGGCGCAACCGCTCGGCAATGGCATCCCACCCGACCACGCATGCATCCGCGCTGTCAGGCACATTGACGACCGGGAACTTGTCGTAATTGCCAGGGAACCTTCGATCCGAGCCGTTTCCTTTGGCAGTCACCAGGCCTCCCGGCGTGCGGTCTTGGCCAAAGCAATCTGCCAAGAGCATTGACGGATTGATACATATTCACCTGATGCGATCATCAGCATAATGACTTAATGTATATACAAATGAGCTTGGACGCAAGTGCATAAGGCGCAAAAATCCGTTTCATGCACTGACAATGGGCATCAATCCATTATATTAGGTGCAAGATGAAATCACACCAGTCCTTGGACTATCCGCCTGATGTTCCGATTTGGGTTGATCCGGAGCGCCTCAGCGGGGCGCCCTGCTTTAAGGGGACCCGAGTGCCAGTGGACAGCTTGTTCACCAACCTGGAAAGCGGCCTCAGCCTCGGCGAGTATCTCGATTGCTTCCCCGATGTGACGCGTGAGCAGGCGGTTAGCGTGCTCGAATACGCCCAGAAACTCACGGTTCGGCGCGCAGCGTGAAGGCGTGAAGGTGCTACTGGACGCTTGCACTCCCCGCCCGTTGCGTCGGTTCCTGCCGGACCATTCTGTCAGCACCGCGCAGGAGATCGGGTGGGGCAGGCTCAAGAACGGCGAACTGCTTCGGGAAGCTGAAAAGCAATTCGAGGTTTTAATCTCAACGGATATGGGCTCTTCGCATCGCTCGGACAGGCAGCTTTAGATCATCTCGCGGCGAATCAATCTGAACCCGATGACCCTCGACCATTATTGATCGGTTCCTGATTCCTTTTCCGCAACCAGGCCACCTGGGTCGGACGTGATGGTGAAAAAGGCGTCGCCCCATCGGACATGCCGCAGTTTGGCTGAGAAACCACGCGGCTGTGCCGGTTCCCACAACATGGTTTGGTTGTTCAAGGCGGGGCGAAAGCCGAAGAAAGCGCGAGTGACCACATCCGTAAACGCGGCGCCGCACAATGCTTCGCGGCAGATGGTCCCCTCGTTGGCAATGCGCATCGGCGCATCGTAATCGCGCTTTTTCGGCCCATAAAACTCGTGCCCCTGCGAGAAGGCGCCCTCGTGGGTCACGGCCTCGCACCGCCGGTAAAAATCGAGCGCGTCCTGCCAGTAGCCGAGGTGGCAGAGGCCATCTACGGTCTCCGGCGGCCAGCCGGCGTAGGCGCCCATGGGCCCGTGGTCGGGCCGGTCCGAGCGCTCCGCGGCAGGGTCCTGCAGCGATTGCGCGCGCATCCAGTTCTTCGTCAGCAGTTCGCGGAGGACGAACTCGCGCATCTCGCGGCGGGTGGCGGGGGAAAGGTCACCTGGGATGCTCTGGGCAACAAATTGGAAATCCAGGCAATGGCGCATGTCGAACTGCCGGCCATCCGGGTAACGGCTTTGCCAAAAACCTTTGCCCGCCGCATATAACGGTGGGATGGCGGCAGCCAGTTTGTCAGCAGCGGCGCGGCGCTCAGCAGCCAATTCGACATGGCCAAGGCTGGCGTACAACTCGGCCATTTCTCGCAGCATGTGCACATAAGCCGCATTGAAACCGGCGGTGGCGTGGATATACGTAGGAACACATTCCAGAAAATGCCAGGGGTCGCCGCCAAAGTCCGCCAGGCCACCATCGGGCATCAGGTAGTTCCGGTAGTGCAGCGCCAGACGGTCGAGATGCTCGAGGAAAGTCTTGTCGCCCACCTTCTGGTCGAGAAATGCGCGGTCGCGGGTGTCCCTCAAATACGTGGTGGCAATCCGGAAGAGCATCGGGTAATTGGCCACATACCGATACCCAAACGCGCGGTTGCCGTAGTAGTCGAAGGCGAGACACTGATCGAGGTCCCACTGAAGCGTTTTGATGATGTACGCACGCATCGCCTGGGGTTCCAGCAGTGCGAAGAGTGTGGCCATCATCCCGGTGTCCCATATAAACTGCACCGACGCGCCGTAACGCGGCCCGCCCGCCACAAAAACGCGCGGGCTGTAAGGCAGTTGGTCGCGAAGCATCAGCAGCATGGTCACCACGCCCATGTAATAATTGCGGCGCAGGGCCGGGTCCTGCGTCTGGAGCACCGGCAGGTTGCCTTCGAAAAAGCCGTTGTGCGGCGTGAACGCCTGCGCATAGCGCTGTTCCCAGAGATCCCTGGCGTTGGCGAAAACGGCGCCAAACCGATCCGCCCAACCCAAGGCGTCGCTCGTTACTCCGGCTCCTTCGCCAAAGGCCATCACGAACTCGATGGTCCTGGTGTTGCCGGGAGCGAGACGAACATTCCAAGCAGCGAGGCCTCGATGGCCATCGGACGTCAAAGAGTCCGGTTTGTGAGCGAAGGCAAACGCGGTCCTGGCCGAAGTTTTTTTGTCGCTGACCACCAGAACCGTTCCGGATTCCTCGAGGCGGGCTTCGTAATCGGAGGCGTTCTCGAGTGGGCGAGGCAGGGAGCTACCAATAGCGTCGCGGATCGCCTCGGTTTCTTCGTAGCGTCGCTTTGGCCCGTCTGCTCCAGGCTGCGCGTAAGCCCAATCCCAGGAATTTGACTCCGTCAGTTTGCTGATCGATCCGATGAGGCCCAGCGAGATCTTCGCGCTGAGGGCGTGCGGTTGAGTATTGGAAAGGGTAATGCGCCACAGGACGCCGCGAGTGTCAAAAATCATGCGGTTGATCGTCTCGATTGCGAGGCCGTCCGCCGAACCGGACCGCACGGCCTGATAAGGGAACCAGCGGAACTTTTCGGCTACCGGGACCTTGCCGTCAAGCTTGAGGACGCCGCTATGGAAGCATTGGGAAAACGGCGGCGAGGCCAGCCAACTCACACTGGCGAAGTCTTTATTGACCAGCATCTGCCCGTTGAAGTTGTGGATTGAGGGGAACTGCTCCAGCTCCGTCCTGTTCTTCCAGTCGCCGGCCATTTCATCGAGTGTTGGCACGCCCGGTGGCAGCGGCGACGCCAACCTTGTCGGGGAAGCCGCAGGAGCAGTCTCGGGGGTGAGCGTTTCGCAGAAGCCGGTAAAGGTGGTTAGTATTCCGAGCAAGAGGGCTAATTTAACCACAGTGGCACAGAGGCACAGAGGCTCACGGCGTTGACTGACGCCTGGATGTAATGAGCTCACAAAAGCCTTTATCAAAGCGGCAACCAGGTAACCACGTTTTCCCACTCGGACTGATCACTTGTTTTGGAGATCAACTCCAAGTCGCGGACATATTGTCCAATAGAGGCCCCTTCGGCTGGACCGAAGATAAGCCCGGCAAACTGGAGTCCTTCGCGCTGCCACTGCCCCGCCATTGCGCGAAAGCGGTGGTCGTGTGTGAACACGACCCGCCCAAGCGATGAGGCTAACCGGAGCAGTTCATCATCTGTGAGCTGAGTGGTCCCCTCCTCAGTTGCCGCCAGTACATCCGCTCCCCGCAGGCGCAATTGTTCAGTAATGGCATGCGGAACATGCACGTCCATATAGAAACGGACAGGCATCAGCCTTGGCGCTGCCTTTGGACCTTCAACGCGCGCAGCCGCTTCAACAGCGGCGTTTCAGGAGCATTTTGTCGCAGTCTCTCGACTTCCGCCTCCTCCTCTGCCAGCTCACGGTCAATCTCCTCGTGGTGGTCATGGTAATAGGCTAGCGCCGCATGCACCTCGGCCAGCGTGAGATAGGGGTATTGCCGCACGATCTCTTCCGCTGACCAACCGCGTCCCAGGTAATCGGTAACAATCATGGCCACGCGGGTGCGGGGATGGCGCTCCAACCGAGCCGACTTTCCCAGCTCCTTCACGATATGCGGATATGTCAGTTCGACAGGCACAGATCAAAAGTCGCAGTTCGAGTCGAGCGCGTCAACAGACGATTGGCGCAGAAAGTCGCAGAAAGTGGCTAGGGACTTCCTTTTTCGTCGTTTTGACTGTTAACTGTCGAGCGAAGATGACACTTTTCCCGGCCATTCTGGCAGTTGTGGTTTTATTGATCGCAACAGATGCGGTGCGTTGGAAGGTGGTCACCACGCGTGAGTTGAAGCGAAGGAATCTTGTGCGTGTTCGCTCCAGGTACGGGGCGAAGATCAACCCGGCCAAGGGTTTTCGCCTGATCGGAATTTGCACATGCGAGCGGGACGGCAAAAAGTACCGGGTGTTCATTTTGAATCACGGTTGGTTCCGCACGCGGCCTGTTGTAGAGATTGATGAGATATGAAAGAGTCACAATAGCCTTTGAGACTTGATAATTATGTTCCGCAATATCTTCATCATCCTTCTTCTGCTTGCCCAATCCATCGCGCGCGCGGAGTTTGCGATTCGGGACGGGGACACTGTCGTGTTTCTGGGGGACAGCATCACCGCGGCGCGGCAATACGGGAAAATCATCGAGAATTTCACGCTGCTGCGCTTTCCCGAGCGGAAGGTCCGATTCATTAATGCCGGCCATGGCGGGGAAACCGCTAAAGGGAGCCTGGAACGGCTGGAGAAGGACGTTTTCGGGCAAGGGGCGACGCTGGTCACCGTGGCCTACGGAGTGAACGACATCGGTTGGGGCGTTAAAGCGGATAAGGAGCACAAGCAGGCTTATCTCGAGGCGATCGGCCAAATCGTGGAGCGCTGCAAGCAGCATGGTGTGCGGCCGTTCATTTGCTCGGCAGCAATTACGGCGGAGGACCCGGACAAAGCGGAGCGGGGTTTCCTGCAAAAGATGTGCGACGAGGGCCTGGCGCTGGCCAAGGGCAAAGGCGCAGGCACCATAGACGTTCAGCGGTCGATGCGCGCCGTCCAGCGGCGGATGCTCGCCGCCAACACCAAAGAACCGGACAAGACGAAACCGGCGCGGATGCACGTCGAGGACGGAGTGCATCTGAGTGACCTCGGGCAGATGGCAATGGCATTTGCCATCCTGAAAGGGCTTGGCGCTCCGGCGGAGGTATCGGCCGCCACCGTTGACGCCACCACCGAAAAAGTGGTCGCGGCCAAGAACTGCCGCATCTCACGCGTGGAGCGCCAGGCGACGGGAGTCAGGTTTACGCGCACTGACGACCGGTTGCCCCTCAATCTTAGCCTGCTTTGGTTGCTCGAAGGCCGTTTCGTGCCATTCTCGGAGGAGTTGAACCGTTACTTGCTGGCCGTGACGAATCTGGCCGATGGCCAGTATGAGGTGCTGGCCGGAGAGCGGCCGCTTGGCAAGTGGAACGCCAGGGAATTGGCCGCGGGAGTCAACCTTGCCTCCGCCACTGCGGACCCGTGGCAGCCAGGAGGTCCATGGGACGCCCAGGGCCAGGCGCTGAAGATTTTCACCGATGCGCGAGATGACATTGAATTCGCGCGGCGCCAAATGGATGCAACCTTGAGCGCGCACCCGCGCCTGCCGGCGTTACGGGCCAGGACAACCGAAATTGAGCAGAGCCTGATTAAGTTCCAAAGGGAACTCGCGCAGCCGATACCGGTGGAATTCGTCGTGCGGCGCATTTGACGGAATACCTTATTTGTATATACATTAAAGCGATGTTGAGACTGGATCATCGGAGTTCGGTGCCGCTTCGGGCGCAGGTGGAGGAACTGTTGCGCAAGCTGGCGCGGCAACAGGCCTACCAAAAAGGGGAGCTGCTGCCGGATGAGATGACGCTGGCCGCCCAACTGGGTGTGAGCCGCGGCACGATTCGTTCTGGCATCAGCAAGCTGGTATTCGAGGGAATTTTGGAGCGCAAGGCGGGTGTTGGCACGCGGGTGGCCGATCGGCACGTGGACTCCGCCATTCGGGCCTGGCGCAGCTTCACGCGCGAAATGGCCGCCAACGGAATCACTGTGGAGAATTTCCGGCTCGACTACCGGCCCGCAAAGCTTAGCGCCGAGGCCGCCCGCGCCTTGCAGCTCAACCCGGCGACACACGTTTGGCGGTTGGATCGTGTGCGGGGCTGGAACGGGCAACCCGTTTTGGAGAGCACCTCGTGGTTCCATTCCCGGTTGGAGCTCAAAGGCACCGAAGACTTCACTGCTCCGCTCTACGAGACTCTTGAGAAGGTTACGGGTGTGCGCCCGCGCCGCGCGCGGGAGGAGTTTCTGGCCACCGTGGCCGACGCCCACACGGCAGGCCTGTTGCGCGTGGCTAAAGGCACGCCGCTGTTGCTGCGACGGCATACGGTTTTCGATGCAGGAAATCGTCCGTTCGAGTTTGCCGAGGTGCGCTATGTCAGCTCGCGCTTTACTCTGACGATGGATATGGCGCAAAAGGAAAGTTAAATGGGTTAAAGAAGTTAAATCAGTTAAATCGGTTACAAAGTTACAAGGTTTCTGCCGCAAGAACTTCGCGTGGTTTGCGAGAACTGCTTGGCGGGCATTCGCGCGGACGAGGCCGTCCGCGACTCCGAATGTTACTCCGCATACCAACGGTAAAGTCGATAGTATTTCGGCACTGGATCGGCCACGGCGTTGGTAACGGTCCAATCGGTGATCATCCCGCTGGCTGGGTAAGAGTTGAGATTCGTCCAGTTGGCCGACGGGAAAAAATGGGTCGCTTGCTGCAGAAACAGGTTCTGATTGCCGCCCCAATATAAGTACAAATTGGTGTTGTTAACCAACGTTGTGGTAATCGTCAATGGGACTGGCGTCACGCTCGCCCAAGTGCCTTCGACACGGATCTCGTCAACGACAATTGCCCCAACGCCCGTGCTGAGGGATGCTTGCTGCTGCAGCACAATTTGACCCACTGTCGCCAGCAGCGGCGTCCCCACGGCGTCCAGGTCGGGAAGCGGCGCGTTCGCGGCTCCATACGTGGACGGGTCCGGATTGATCCACAGCAGGGTATCCGTATTCCCCTGATCGGGCGTTGCATAGCGGCACACAACGAAATTGGTGTCGTTGGTGTGCGACACGTTGGCGGACCAGAAGATATTTGGCATCAGGCCCGACATTTGAGAAACGCCGATGTTGTAACCGCCGGGCGTGCCCAGCGGATCTTTGCGAATGTATAAAAGGCCACCGTACACAGCCGGCGTATTCGTGGAGGAAAACGCCGCGATAAAATCGCCGTTGGTGGTCAAGGTGCCCAGGGAAGTCACTTTGAACGCCAGCGAGTACCAATAATAACCGGAGAACTCACCCGGGCCGAACTCATTTTTCATAAAGCGCCGAACTTCCATCCGGCTGTTCCCGTAGCTCAGACTGTTCCCGTCAGAAGACGGCATCAGGCCCGGCACTGACAATGTGCCGGCCTGGACCTTCGGGCTGGTGCCCGCGCTCAGCACCCAGCCACCTTGGCCGGCCAAAAGGGACGCGACGGGATAAGCAAAGGGCTCGAAAACCGATACGGCAAAAAGCCGCCCTGCTCCCGCAGTCACGGCCAGCAAGACCAAAACCGTCCTTGACAGGATGTGCATGGCAGATGATAGACCTTTCCACCGAAGCGGCCATTCGTCAAGCCGAGGCACGATGCCATTCGGGCGCTCCACACTCCGGCCTGAGGCCCTGCGTGAAGATACCCGAAGCCCATGAAAGATTTTGAGATCCATAAGCAATGAAATGTGTAATTGTTTATACATAACTCATAATTTGAAAACTGCAAGCGAAAGTTGGTGTCACGGAGGGCTGCGGGCGCATCTTGACACTGCCACCGTGCAGGAGCGCGGCATTTATGCCGCTTCAATGTCCGTAGCGCGACGGGCGGACCTGGTAACCCGGATGCTTCGGTGTGTTCGGCGCGTGAAGCGGCATAAATGCCGCGCTCCTCCCCGTGGCGGCCGCGGTCAGCCACGGTGGCAGTTTCAAGATGCACACGAGCTCTGCAGGATTGGAAATCGTTTGGGAGCCGATTTT
The DNA here is from genome assembly GCA_003176045.1 of Verrucomicrobiota bacterium. Lineage (GTDB taxonomy): Bacteria > Verrucomicrobiota > Verrucomicrobiia > Limisphaerales > UBA8199 > PSRM01. The sequence continues at coordinate 18,393 of PSRM01000148.1, forward strand.
GGCAAGCGAATAGGGCAAACGAATCGGAAAGGCAGATCTGCCAATCCTCATTCGCTTGCCACTCATTCGTTTGCCAGCCTCAGATTTCCTGGGTTGATTACGGCGAGAATCTGCTACTGGGTTTCTGACGCGCCGAAACGGAGTTCGGCGCTCCACGTCTGAGGCGTTACTTTCCAATTCGAATGTGCCACCCTCTGTGCCGATGAAGCAAAGAGCCCGACGATCAGGGCTGCTGACGCGCTGCGCGCTGGCCCTGGGAGTGGGTATTTTGCAGGCAGCGGCTTTTCCCAACATCGGGATTGATTGGCTTGCATGGCTGGCCCCGGGGTTATTGATGGCGCTTTGGTTAGGCCAAACCGGCTCAAGTGCCTTTCGAATTGGCTACTGCGCCGGTTTGGGGCACTATTTTGTTTCGCTTTATTGGCTTCTATTGATTCCCCTACCGGCAAAGGCGGTTGCGGCATGGATAGCGGTGTCCGCAGTTCTGGCTTTATATACTGCTTCCTGGAGTTGGCTCTGTTGGAGGACCTTTCCGAGAGTGCAAGCCCGGGCCAAACCAGATGACACAGTCCGAATCGAGCGCCGCGTGAGGGCACGCGGCCTACAGGTCCGAAGCGCTGCTCCTGTAGGCCGGGTGCCCTCACCCGGCGTCCCGGAGAGTGAAGTATCTGCCTTCAAAACTCTGCTCGCCACAAATTGCCGCCAAAGGACCGCCTGGGGTTTGATCTGTGCCTGCTCCTGGGTCGCTATCGAAATGAGCATCGCCCGAATTCTGACCGGTTTTCCATGGAACCTTCTGGGCGCCTCCCAGTACCGGCGTCTCGCACTCATCCAAATCGCATCGGTAACCGGAGTGTATGGAGTGTCGTTTCTGATCGTTTGGCTTTCAGTCTCCCTGGCCGTGGCGATGATCAGGGCCTGGCGCTTGAGGGCCCTCATTACAGGCGTTTTCGATCTGGCCTTGCCGACGACCGCGCTCCTGGTCGTCGTGGGATTGGGTCTGCATAGACTTTCGCAATCCGAACCGATGGAGCGCGAATTGAAGCTGGCGTTGGTCCAACCCAACATTCCGCAGCGTGTAATTTGGGACGACCGGGAAAAATCAAATCGTTTCCAAAAACTCCTGGCGCTTTCACAACAGGCCGCTGCCACCCGGCCCGACATGCTGGTCTGGCCTGAAGCGGCGCTGCCGGGTGTGTTAACTCGATTCAGCCTGCAGACGTACGAGGCAGTCACCAATCTGGTGGTACCGAATCATTTTTGGATGGTTATGGGCGCGGACGATGCCGAATCGAAACAAACACAGGACGTGGCCGGTGATGCGGATTTTTTCAACAGTGCTTTCCTCATAGACCCGAGCGGACAGTTGGTGGCCAGGTATCACAAACGCCACCTGGTCATGTTGGGCGAGTACATGCCACTGGCAAACTGGTTTCCATTCTTAAATCATCTCTGGAGCCGCAAAGGCAGTTTCACGCCCGGGCGGGACCCGACGCCGTTCGTGCTGCCTAACCTTGGCGCAAAAATGTCGGTGTTGATCTGTTTTGAAGATGTCTTTCCTCAGTTGGTGCGAAGTTCGGTGTCCGAGGACACCGATGTGCTGGTAAACCTGACCAACGATGGATGGTTTGGCGAAAGCGCCGCGCAATGGCAGCACGCCGTCAGCGCTCTGTTTCGCGCCGTGGAAAATGGGCTCCCGCTGGTCCGTTGCACCAACAACGGGCTGACGTGTTGGATTGATGACCGCGGACGCTTGCACGACGTTTATTTTCCTGGCACACAGGACATTTACGGGGCTGGAGTTAAACTGGTCCGGATTCCATTGCGGACCCACGAGGAAAAACCGTCGCTGCCCTTCTACCATCGCCACGGCGATTGGTTCGGATGGACGTGCGTAGGAATTATCGTGGGGCTGCTCTTAAAGAAGTTACTCCGACCCAGATTTGAGTGACATCCAAAGGCACAGCGATGTAGGGCAGGCTTTCCAGCCTGCCGGTTCGCGGCGCTTTTCAGCGCCGCGTCTTTTGAGG
>PSRM01000138.1 GCA_003176045.1 Verrucomicrobiota bacterium
ATTTCGCATTACCCCAAAAAGCGCAGCGCCTCCCTCATGCTCCTGCACGCCATCCAGGAACGCTTCGGCTACATCTCCCGCCAGGCAGTTGAATGGATCGCCGCCAAACTTGAACTCCAGCCAATCAACATCTACGAACTGGTGACCTTCTATCCCATGTTCCACCATGCACCCGTCGGCAAGCATCATCTGCGCGTTTGCCGCACCTTGAGTTGCGCCCTGGGCGGCTCCTACAAACTGCACGAGCACTTCTGCGAAAAGCTCGGCCTTGATCCCCACGCCCACGGCCCGCAAACAACACCCGATGGCAAATTCACCCTGGAATTCGTCGAGTGTTTAGCAAGCTGCGGCACCGCCCCTGTCATGATGTGCAACGACGCCTTCTACGAAGGGGTTTCAAACCAAAAAGCGGACGAGATTCTCAGGAAGTGCAATTCCTAACCTGAATTGAAAGCATCGGTTTACCTCGAAACGTCCGTCGTTAGCTATCTCACTGCGCGGGTCAGCCGCGACGTGGTGATGGCCGGACATCAGGCGAGTACCGTGGAATGGTGGGATAATCATCGTCGAAAGTTCGATTTGTTAATCTCTCGCCTGGTTTTAGACGAGGCGTCCGAAGGCGATCCCGAGGCGGTTAAGAGGCGCCTAAAGATTCTCAAGCCTCTGAGATTACTTCAGATCAAGAAGGAGGCGGCTGGACTCGCGAAGGCACTTGTCCACGATGGCGGTTTCCCCCAAAATGCCGAGGACGACGCAATGCATGTCGCCTTAGCCACAACCCATGGGATGGATTTCCTGCTCACATGGAACTTTACTCATATTGCCAATGCGGCGACCGAAGCGACCGTGCGGCAGACCTGCGAAGAGCAAGGATTTCATCTGCCGGTGATTTGCACACCGGATGAATTGATGCAGATTTAGTGTATGAGAGATACGATTATCGCCGAACTTCGACGAATTCGCGACCAACACGCCGCGAAATTCAATTATGACATTGACGCTATCGCCGCCGATCTGCAGAAGCGAGAAAAACTTTCTCCTGGAAAACTGGTCAACCGAAAACCCCGAAAAATCGCCAAAAAGTGAATCGCGTTCTCCGCACTAATGGGCAAGCCGTTCAGTCCACTCCGCGTTGAGCCTTCGGGTCTAGGCGGCCGCTCCCACTCTTGATCGCTTGTAATCATTCTCGTGCGTAATTGTGGTGGTTTTTCGTATATATAGAATATGAAGAACTTCAATGAACTCGTTAGGAATGCGGCAACCGGAAGGAAGGCATCCATTCGCGCCCTTCAGGCTTGGCAGTACCTCATTGCCAAAGCTGCCAATCGCCAGTTAGTCAGGTACCCCGAACTCGCCGCGAGGTTAGGCTATACGGATAACCGCCCCTTAACGCCCATTCTCGGGCAAGTTATGTACTTGTGCAGCGACGAAGGACTTCCTCCCCTGACCATCATTGTTGTCAATCAAGACGGGACTCCCGGACCGGGCTTCACGGACGTGCCTAGAGGAGAGTTTGATCGCAAGCGCGAGGAGGTTTTCGGCTATGACTGGTTCGGTCTTGTGCCTCCGTCATTCGAAGATTTTCAAAGTGCCCACAATCGCCATGGAGCAGCGGCCCTAGCGCCCGCCTAGGCATGACACACTTTCGCGCGTGGCTGGAGGCCGGCAATCCTTGTTCCGTGCAAACAAAAAGGAGCGCGGACAAGGTTGTCCGCGCTCCGTGCTGTATGCGAGATGAGTGCTCTCGCTCTAGAAGGTTCTCGTTAGCCTGCTTTGCTTTCGTCCACGACCACGTAATGGCTGCCGCCTTTGCTCCAGATGCGCAGGAGCGTGACTTTGTTATCGGTATTCTCGGTCATCTTGACGGCTTCGTCCGAGCTATGGACGGGTTTGCGGTTGATCTCCAGGATCACATCACCGGGCTTCAGGCCGGCTTCGGCTGAAGGTGAGTTAGGCTCCACCCCGGTGATGATGACGCCCTTGAGATTGGCCGGCACGTCATACTGCTGTCGGGCAGCGTTGTCGAGATCGGCAACGCCCACTCCGTTGAGAGTGCCCGTGTCCTGCTTCTCGCCGCTATCGTTCTTTGCGACCTGCTCGTCTCCGGGCAGGGTCTTCACGGTGACCTCCAGCGTGCGGGTGCTGCCATCGCGCAGAACTTTCACCGGCACAGTTTCACCGGGCTTCGTCATCCCCACCTCCAGCTTCAGATGGCGACTGTCTGTGACTTTCTTGCCATTATACTCGGTGATGACGTCGCCGCTTTTGATGCCAGCTTTGTCGGCGGGGCCTCTCGGGGTGACATCCCCAACCAGGGCGCCCGTGGCGTTCTTCAGATTGAACTCCTTCGCCAGAGCCGGATTTACGTCCTGGATGATCACTCCTAGATAACCCCGAGTCACTTTGCCGTTCTTGATCAGGTCGTCCATGACATCCCGCGCGAGATTCGTCGGGATGGCAAAGCCGATGCCTTCGTTGCCGCCGCTGCGGCTATAGATAGCGGTGTTGATGCCGACCAACCGGCCTTCGGCATCCACCAGCGCGCCGCCCGAATTGCCCGGATTGATCGCCGCATCGGTCTGGATGAAATCCTCATAGTCCAGACCCACCGCGTTGCCGCGGCCTGTGGCGCTGACGATGCCGGAGGTAACCGTTTGGCCGATGCCAAACGGATTACCGACGGCCAGCACCACGTCCCCCACCTCGACTTTTTCGCTGTCGGCCATGGGCACACTGGGTAGATCCTTGGCTTCGATCTTTATGACCGCGACGTCGCTCTTGGGATCCCTTCCGATTACCTTGGCGTTAAATTCACGTCCATCCTGCATCGAAACTTTCACGTCTTCCGCGCCGTCCACGACGTGATTATTGGTCAGGATGTAACCGTCCTTGGAAACAATGACACCGGAACCGACACCGTGTTGGCGAGGCGCATTATAGTTGGGTCGGGGCGCAGGCACGCGGCCAGGCATCTGGTCGCCGAAGAAATGGCGGAAGAACTCGTCGATATCGGGGCCACCGCCATTGAAGCTCATGTTGTGGGCTTTGGCCACGGTCGAGACCTTCACGACTGCGGGCGCAACCCGTTTGACCACGGGCGCAAAGCTGTTATGGCTGGCCGCGTCGCGCGGGATTGGGCGCTCGTCCAACGCCACATTTGGCGGCGTCTTTTCCTCGGATTTCGGTTTCTGTGTGAAAGCCAGCGTCACACCCGCCAGGGTGAGAGCGCCGGCTACAGTAAGAGCGGTCAACCGCCCGCTATAATGATTGAAAACGCGTTTCATATCCTTCGTTCTAAGTTCAATGTTTAAAGTTTTGTTAACTGTCTCTGAAGGTATAGACCGCAGCCGTATGACCACAGGCTTTCAGGAAGATTACAGATTTGTAAGGAGCGCGGACGGCCACGTCCGCGTAATAACGGAGGGCGGACAGCCTTGTCCGCGCAGCGCCGACAGTCTCCGTAGCGCAGGTTTCCAACCTGCTGTATCGCAGTGCTTCCAGCCTGCGAACGCAACGGATTACTACACGGCGATTTCACCACCGGACGGCCCGACGATTGGAAATCGGCGACACAGCAGATTGGAAATCTGCGCTACGAAAGCAGCCGTCCCGCGCCTTGTCCGTGGGATAAACAGGCCACCGGAGACGCGCAGACGTGGCCGTCCGCGTTCGTTTTCTTTGCGTCTTTGCCTCTCTGCGCCTTTGCGTTAAAGCTTTTTCACCTGTACTTTCCCCTCGCCCTTGCCCGACTACGCTGGCTCTGGAAAACAGTCGTTTGGTCCTGCTTGTGCAGCCAGCCCAGAAATTTCTGAAAACGCGCATCTCCGAGTATCGCCTCCACTGTGTTGAAAGTGTCCCGCAATTCATTATGGCTCCAGGTCTTGTGAATGAAACTTTCACACGTCTGGCAAGTGGGAACAATCTCCGTGCCGCCTTTGCAACGCGGAACAACATGGTGCCCCCGCGTCAGCACGTGCCGTTTGCAGAACACACAAATTGAAGTTTGCTTTCCGATTTTTAAGTCTAGATTTGGCAAGTCACCAATCGCAAGAATAGGGTTATTCAAAACAGCGCCATAGATAATTGCGCCGGGTCAGGGGACCCGGCCTACAATTACTTGTAGGCCGCGTGCCCTCACGCGGCGGGACTTACGACGTGTGTATAGTCGAACCAAATGATTTACCAGTGCGAGATTCAACTCCAAACCTCGGGCCACCGCCAGATGCATGATCTCACCACCGATATCGCCCGGATCGTGAATGACTCCAATGTGAACTCAGGCTTGGCGCATATCTTTAATATCGGCAGCACCGGCGCAGTCGGCGCCATAGAATTCGAGCCTGGGCTTGAAAAAGACCTGCCAACCATGCTGGATAAACTCTTCCCGCCCGGCCGCGATTACGGACACGAACAGGCCTGGCACGATGGCAACGGCCATTCGCACCTGCAGGCCACCATGCTCGGCCCATCGCTGACGGTCCCGATCAAGGACGGCAAACTCGTCCTCGGCACCTGGCAACAGATTTTCCATTTGGAATGTGACATCAAACCGCGCCGGCGAACGATTGCCGTCACTATCATGGGCGAGGCCTAGCTTGCGCGCTTCCTAGAAACACATTCTTATTAACACCGCGGCTTTAGCCCGGTGGAGAAGCGCAACGCGGTCCGACAAACCGTTTTTAACGGTTTGCCTCCGTGCTAGCAAGCCGTTGAACCCGCATATTTCACGCTCCGCTCAGGACGCCGACAGAGCGCCGCGTGAGGGCACGCGGCCTACAAGTCAAAACGGTGCCCCTGTAGGCCGGGTGCCCTCACCCGGCGCTCCGGGCGTGAAATATTCGGGTGAAACGGCTCGCATGCGGGCTACCGGCAGTAACACCGGGCTAAAGCCGCGGTATTAATGAGACAGGCAGTCACCCAAAACTCGGGCGAACTGGCCTTGCCGCGGCCACAGAAATGCTTGAAATCGCTATAATTCCCTGAATCTTATCTTTAATTCAAAACCATCCGTCGTGAAATGAAGAAGCTTAACTCTTTCCTCACCGAATGTGTCACTGCCCTCGCGATTGCAATAGCTTGCATCTCGCGCGTCGCAAACGCCGGTCCTTTGGTCACAAACTTACCAAGCGACACACCAAAGACTTTCATCCCCAGGACCAATAATTTCGACTACTTCACCCGCGAGGAGAAGATCGCCATGCGCGATGGCGTAAAGCTGAAAACCGTTATCGTGCTGCCGAAAACCGCTTCCAATGCCCCGATCCTCATGACCCGCACGCCTTACAATGCGTCAGTGCGCTCCGCCCGCTCCAATGGCCCGCATCTCGCCGGCGTGGTGCCGCAGATGGACGAAACGGCCGCGGGCTATATCCTTGTCTATCAGGATGTGCGGGGTAAGTACGGGTCCGAAGGCGATTACGTCATGACCCGGCCATTAAAGGGGCCGCTCAATCCGACCGATGTGGACGAAGCCACGGACGCCTACGACACCATAGACTGGCTGGTAAAACACGTGCCGGAATCGAACGGCCACGTGGCCACCATCGGCGGCTCCTATGAAGGCTTTACCACTGTGATGTCGGTGGTCCATCCGCATCCCGCTTTGAAGGCGGCAGTCCCGTTCGCACCCATGGTGGACGGGTGGATGGGCGATGACTGGTTCCATAACGGGGCGTTCAGGCAGGAGGGCACGCTGGATTACATTTACGACCAGGAAGCCACGCGCAAGAACGAAGAAACCTGGTGGTCAGGTTTCCGGGACACTTACGACGAATACTTGAGAATGGGTTCGGCGGGGGCCATGGCCTCCTCGCGAGGACTCGAGCAGCTTGGGTTTTGGCGCGATATCACTGAGCACCCTGCCTACGACGAGTTTTGGCAGGAGCAGGCCCTGGACAAACTCCTGGCGAAAGAGCCGCTGAAGGTCCCCACGATGATCGTCGCCGGGCTTTTCGATCAGGAAGACATTTACGGCGGACCGGCGCTCTACAAAGGCCTCGCCGGCAAAGAGGGCGCAGGCGAGATGGTTCATCTTGTTCTGGGACCGTGGAACCACGGACAAGGACGCCGCGAAGGCCGTGGCATTGGTGAAATCCATTTCGAGGGCGACACTGCCACTTGGTTCCGGCGCAACATCATGCAGCCCTTTCTCGATTACCATCTTAAAGGCGCGCCGAATCCCCATACCCCCCGCGTCCTGGCATACGAAACGGGAGCCGATCAGTGGCACCAGTACGACGGCTGGCCGCGCTCCTGCGCCGAAGGCTGTCCGCAGCGCGCCCGAAATCTCTATCTCCTTCCCGGCGGCAGTCTCGGGTTCGATCCACCCGGAACTGCCGACCCCGAATTTGACGACTATGTTTCGGACCCTTCAAAGCCTGTCCCTTATCGCCAACGCCCCACGCTGACGCAGTACGGGCCGGATTCGACCTGGGGCGAATGGCTCGTGGACGACCAGCGCTTCGCCGCCTGCCGTCCTGACGTCCTGGTCTATGAAAGCGAAGCTCTGAAAACCCCTCTTCGCCTGGCTGGCGAGCCCATCGTGCGGCTGTTTGCTTCCACGAGCGGAAGTGACGTAGATTGGGTCGTCAAGCTGATAGACGTCTGGCCCGACCAGGTCGCCGACCAGCCCAAACTTGGCGGTTACCAGCAGATGCTCTCAGCGGACATCCTGCGGGGCCGTTACCGCGAAGACTTTTCGAAGGCGCAACCTATCGAACCCAACAAGGTTCTGCCCTATCGCATCCGTTTGCCCAACGTCAGCCACACCTTCCTGCAAAGCCACCGGCTCATGGTGCAAATCCAGTCCACTTGGTTCCCGCTCTACGACCGCAACCCCCAAACCTTCGTCCCCAACATGATGTTCGCAAAACCCCAGGACTACATCAAAGCCACCCAGCGCATCTGGCATTCGCGCGACCACCCGACACACATTGAGCTGCCGGTTTTGGCCGAACATTGAGAAACCTGGCGCACCCGGCAGGACTTGAACCTGCAACCCTTTGATCCGAAGTCAAATGCTCTATCCAATTGAGCTACGG
>PSRM01000292.1 GCA_003176045.1 Verrucomicrobiota bacterium
CATTTAACTCATTTAACCTATTTAACTGTTTGGTTGCGGCTAGGCCGCGCTGGGTTCATCCGTGGTTAAGAATTGTCTGGCTAAGGATTCGCAGTCACGTACTCGATCAAATCCGCCATATCCTGATTCGACAGCCCTTCCTCCAGGCCAACCGGCATAAGCGACCATGTCTGGGGCCGAATTGACGCGATACTTTCCCGCGCCCAAATCGTCATCGTCCCGTCCGGTTGTTGCAGCGTGATGCTTCTCTGATTTTCGTCCTTCACCAGCCCCACCAAAAGCTCCCCGTCCTTTGCTTCAACGACCGATGTCGTGTAGCCCGGAACCGCCTTGTTGTGCGGCTCGAGAACCGCCTCCAGAATCCGCTCTTTGCCCCGGCGTCTCGCGCCCATCAAGTCTGGGCCAAGGGGCCACAATGGGCTTCCGCTGAAACCCGCCGCACCGGATAATGTTGCGCGGGCAGGAACAGCGCTTCCGTGGCATGAAGCGCAACGATTCAAAAAGATTTGCCGCCCTCGGTCTGGCACTCCCTGAAGCCGTAGCGCCGGCTGAAAGCGTCGCACCTCTTCCGCGCGCCGCCGCGCCAACGGCCCCAGGACATGCACAGCAATTTCCGCCATTGCCGGATCCGGCCATGTCCTTAACATGTTCGCGTGCGCTGGGGACAAATCGCCGGGCTCGAGTTTTCCATCCTGCAGGGCGGCGGCTACTGGCCGGACCCGCTCGATGCGCGAGAGCAGAGCGGCGCTGGCGACCCGGCGCAATTGGCTCGTCAAATAGGGCCAGCGCGTCAGCAGGCTGGGGACTATACGCGGATCGTTGAAGCGCGCCAGTGTCTCGATTGCGGCCGACTGCACGGCGGACGAGTAATTGTTGCCGGGAATTAAGAGCAGCCAACCGCTGAGTTGGTCGTATGCATAAGGACTGCAACCGAGCAATCGCAGTGCCTCGACAGACTCTTGCATAGAAGTCCCCCCGGCAACCACGATGTTCAGCGCTTGTGAGTAAGCTCCCTGAAGCCTCCCTTCCGAGTCCAGCACACTCAGCGAACTGCGCGCCCGACGCAGTCCCTCACCAACAGACGAGAGCAGCGAAAAGCTCGCCGAGATGTCCAGCCCCCCTCCCTCGACGGCCCCGGTCACGAGGTTGATCTCCGGGCCAAATCCCTGAACGCCGAGCATGGCAGCCAGTTCGTGCAATAAATCCTGGCCGGCTGGTGTTGCCCGATAGTCGGCATCGCCAGCCATCAAGGCGAATAAGGCGCCTCCACCTTCACCCAGAGAACTCAGTACGGCCGCTCGCATCCATTCACTCCCGGAATCCCGTTTCAAAATTGCCGCCAGAAGGGAGATACGCCTGGGATCACGGCTTTCGCCCAGCGTGAACGCCAATTGGTAGCGAACACGGATCACAGGATCGGCCACCGTGCGCTTGAATTGATTCCATAGGGCGTCCGTGCCGGCGCCGGTTTTCAGCACCGCCTCTGCGGCCAAAACCGCGTTCTCACGCACGCGCGCGTCCGGGTCTCTCAAAGCCGTGAGGATGACCGGCTCGCTCAGACCATCCAGGCTCTGGAGTGTGCGCAGCGCATGAACGCGCGCCGAAGGAGCCTGGGCTTTCTGCGCCATATTCGCAAGCAGCGGCACGGCGGCGCGGTCATGCCGCTCATATAACAGGCGAGCGGCTGTGTCCTGGCGCCAACCGTCGGGATGCGCCAGCGCGGCCACCAGGTCGTAGAGGCGCGCGTTGCCCAGTTGCGGCGCTTTGGATGCCTTGAACTTTTCCGGAGCGAGCCGAAAAATGCGGCCGCTCTCCCCGCCGCCTCGCATGTCTGCCACGTAGAGCGCGCCGTCTGGCCCATTGACAATCTGCATGGGACGGAACGTGGAATCAGTCGAAGAAACAAACTCTTCCAGTCCGCTGGCGCAAACCATTTCTAGGCCGCGTTCCGCAACTACAACTCGATAGATGGCGTGCCTTCCGGGATCCGCTATGAAAATGTTCTCGTAATAGTTTGTTGGAAATCCGCTGCCGCGATAGACCACCAGCCCTCGCGCCTCCGGAGCCGCGGACTCGGCCAGTCCGGCTCGGACCCTCGTCCGCGTGAGCCGACTTGTAGCTACGCCAAAACGCGCGGACGCACCCGTCCGCGCTCCTTCCTCCGCATCTGCCAATACCGGCGGCTTCACAAAAAACGGATTCCGCGCCGCGCACCTCAGTTCGAACATCGCCATACGCAACGGGTGGTCGGCATCACACACGAACTTGCGTCCGAAGCTGTCAAAACTTAAGCCGGATGTCGCAATCCCTGTCTCCGGGGAAACTTTGAGCGTACGCGGATCCCACAGGAGATCTCTTACTTCAGCCAGGTTTTCGCCGGTGGGTGACAAAGGGCCGGCACCGCCGTGGATGCGAGAGTCCAGGCCCCAATTGAAGTTGTTCAAGAAGACCTCTGCCCCCGATTGCCGGACGGCCCCTAACCCGTTCGATACGACTTTACGCACCTCTGCGTTCCCATTCCGGCCAGCATCCTTGAGATAAATCAGCTCCGTTGTTGCCCCTACGAACACACCACCATCGTAGCACGCCACTGCAGATGGCGACGCCAGGTCATCTGCATAAACATTACTCGAATCGAAAACTCCTTGCCCCGTCGTATCCTCCAGCACGCTAATCTCGCCCAAATGCGGGCTCTTGGACCGCTGGTCCGGGTAATCGCGCATCTCCGCCACAAATAACCGGCCATTCTCGTCGAAAGCCATGGCTACCGGCGCGGCCACCATCGGCGCCTCGGCTACCACCTCGAACCGGAACCCGCTTTTTACCCGGAACATAGCAGGTGCATTAGTTGATGCTTTGGCGCGATTGGTGAGCGGTGGGGATGCCGCGCTTTTGTTAGTCTCAGCCGCCGCTCCGAAGGCCAGGCCGATGAATCCCAGACCACCAATCAATCCGCTTGCCATGACGGTAACTAGCCTTAGCGTCGTATTCACTGAACGTCCCAAGAGACACCCTATAATAGCCTAAGTCTTCGCACTTTGTCATTAAGGACACATCCCTGAAACTAGCATCCTGGAACAGCTTCCCACCCGCAGTGCACCAAGCTGAAATCATAAATCATAAATCATAAATCATAAATTTCCGCGCAGCCCATGTAACGCATGTAACTCATTTAACCTATTTAACCATTTTAACCCACGTCCTCTAACGATCCCTCTCGCCCGCACCGTGCCAAGCCGAAATCATAAATCATAAATCATAAATTTCCTGTAACTCATTTAACCGATTTAGCCGATTTAACCTATTTAACCGATTTAACCTATTTAACCCACTTTAGCTTATGCAACTCATTTCAATTTCCACCCGAATTGTGAATAGGTGTGAACAGTTGTGAATAGTGTGAATAAGTTTTCTGCATTTTTCCACTTTCGTTCTTGGCACTTTGACCTTGCCGCGGTAAAAACGTTCCAGTTGTTCCGAGTTGCTTTGCAAATTAGCAAACTGCTGTTTCCGAAGCACTGATAGGACACATGGTTCCAATAGATCGGGCATTTGGTGAGCAGACTTTGGCCGGGCGGGTTGATGGCCAACAAGTCACCTTACGTTCACCTCTCTCGATTTCGGGCCCCGCTCCCTTGCTCCACCTGCCCATCCGCACAAACACGAAAAGACCGAGCCTTATGACTACCTTGCTTAACAGCCCCGCTCCAGCTACCCCCGTCCACTTAAAGTGCTACACAATAAGCCCGATTCAGAAACTGAGGTGTTGCGGCAAAAATACCTTGAATGTCTTGAATCTCTGGGAAAGCTCACAATGAGCCTGCGGCAGGTGGTCACTCGTCTCTATGCACTGGGCGTCAGTCGCCAGCAGCTCGTAGAGTGGGCGGTTGCCGCTGGCTTTAGCGAGAGCTTCACCCGCAGCCTCCTTAGCAAGTTATTCTGTAACAGCGGCCAGCGAAGCCGAAAAAAGGGAGCCGGCCGCAAGATTCCTAAGGAGGCTCTGGCCCTGCTGGCCTTGGCCCGGAATAGCTTCGGCGGCAAGGCGCCTAAATACCTTCTGGCGGTCTACCGGGCAGCGAAAAGCCTCCCCGACCCGGTTGACCTCACCAGCTATTCCCTGCCTCCAGTCGTGGGGCTTGTCCCTAATGTGTCACACAATAGCGGTAAAACCGCTCACCAATTGCCCACACTGCCTGCGTCCTGTACGCGCTCGTTTAGCACCCAAGCCTGACCATGAACGCAAGATTTAAAGCCGCTCTTCCATTCTTAATCATCTGCATCGTCGCTCGTTCTCCCGCGCTCGCCGATTGTTTGTCCCAGCCCGCGGGTCTGATTGGCTGGTGGCAAGGCGAAGGCAATGCTTACGATGCGGTGGCAGGCAGGAATGGTGTCACGTATGGAAACCTTGCCTTCACCAACGGTGAGGCGGGCCAGGCATTCCTGTTCAATGCATCGGATGCCGAGGTCGCACTGGGTAATTGGTTTGCGTTAACAAACTTTTCCGTTTCGTTGTGGGTTTACCCGGCTGCCTCCCAGCAATGGTACGCCAACATTTTGGATGATTATGGTACGGGGACCAGTAGCTGGAATTTGCAATACAACAACACCGGACTCCAATTCCATTTCGGAACTCCTCCGGTCGGCATCGTGAACTTCAATCTCACCAATAGCGTCTGGCAACACTTGGCAGTAACCGTTGACACCAACAATGTCATCTGCGTCTATTTGAACGGCTCGCTCCAAGGCTCTGCGACAAATTCTCAATCAATTCCCTATGACGGCTCCCAGTCCTTGCATTTCGGTCGCTGGGCTGGTGGAGGTCGCTTTTTTAATGGAAAGCTTGATGACATAGAGTTCTATAGCCGTGCTCTTTCGCAAACCGAAGTGCAAGCGATACATGCCGCAGGCAGCGCAAGCCTTTGCCCGATCGCGCCGAGTTTCATCCTCCAGCCGGCCAGCCAGACTAACGTCGCCGGCAACGATGCTCTCTTCACCTCTTTAGCCAGGGGCAGCTCCCTTGCTTATCAATGGTACTTTGACGGCGGGCCCGTCACAGGAGCCACTAGTCCGCAGCTTTCACTGCTCAACGTCAGTTCAGGCCAGGCTGGCACCTACAGCGTGCTGATTACCAACAGTATCACCAATTTCTTCAGCACCAACGCAGTCCTCACCATCGTGCAACCCACCTGCGCCTCTCTGGCAGGCCTGATCGGCTGGTGGCAGGCCGAAACCAATGCATACGATGCAGCCTCGGCGAACAACGGCGCCATTTACGGTCCGTTAAACTTCACAAACGGCAAAGCCGGCGCCGCCTTTGCCTTCAGCGCAAATGCCGAGGTCGCTGTGGGTAACTGGTTCAATCTCACGAATTTCTCAGTTTCCTTATGGGTCAAACCCGATGCGGCACAGCAGGCGTATGCAAATGTGATTGACAATTACGGAACTGACCTGGCTAGCTGGAACGTGCAATACAACAACACCGGCCTCCAGTTTCATTTCGGCACCCCGCCGATCGGCATCGTCAATTTCGAGCTCACGCCTGACCGGTGGCAGCACTTGGCCGCTACCGTGGACTCGAATAACGTCATTTGCATCTACCTCAATGGCCAACTCCAGGGCTCCGTCACGAATTCACAACCCGTGCCTTATGACGGATCACAATACCTAAGGTTCGCTCGCTGGGCCGGCGGAGGTCGCTTCTTCAACGGCGCTCTCGATGAGATACTGCTATTCCGCCGTGCCCTGTCCATCACGGAGGTTCAAGCGATCTACAATGCAAGCACCGCCAGCCTCTGTCCCATCCCGCCAGGCTTTGTCCTTCAGCCGGCAAGCCAGACGGTCACCCTGGGCAACGACGCCGTGTTCTCATCGCTAGCCATCGGCTCCACAATAGGTTACGACTGGTTCTTCGGCAGTAACGCGATTGCCGAAGCAACCACGCCATCCCTGTTGCTCCTCGATGTCCAGGCAAACGACGCCGGGCCTTACCATGTTCGGGTGACCAACAGCTTCCCCTCCATTGTTAGCTCGAACGCCTTCCTGACCGTGACCCAGGCCGTTTGCACCCCTGTCCCGCCTGGCGTTGTAAGCTGGTGGCGCGCCGAGAATGATGCCAATGATTTCATGCACACCAACGATGGCAGCATGTATCCCAGCATAACGGTCACAAATGGCAAAGTCTCGCAGGCCTTCAGCTTCGACGGCTCAAGCGCCTACGTTGACGTTCCCGCTTCTCCATCCCTTGACGTCGGCTCCGGCCCTGGCCTCACAGTCGAGGCCTGGATCCAGCCCGCCGATACCGACAATGCCTATCCCCTCGTCGAGTGGGACGACGGTTGCGGAGATTTCGCCGCCGACCTCTGGATCAACGCCGCAGGCAGCGGCGCGCTCAGTGCCGAGTTCTATGATACAAATTGGAACTACTATTCGATCTCATCGTTCCCCGGCATCGTGACCACGAACGATTTCCAGCACGTGGCCCTTACTTACGACCAGGCCAGTGGCGGCGCGTGCCTGTTTTACAACGGCTTTCTGGTCGCCACCCAGTTTCTGGGCTCCTTTACGCCCGCCACCGCGGGCTACGACGTATTCTTCGGCCTGCGCCCTTGTTGTGACTGGTACGGAGCCGGTTCCCTTATGGGCGGCTCATCGGGTTCATTAACAAACTCCTCCCTGCTCTCAACCAACTCTCAAGGCGGCGGGATCAACAGCGGCTCACCCTCGCTGGACGACGCTTCCTGCGACACTTACTACTCAGGCCTAATGGACGAAGTCACCCTCTACAGCCGCGCCCTCGATCCCTCCGAAATCCAGGCCATCTACACTGCCGGCAGCGCGGGCAAATGTACCCAGTCGCTGCTCATCGTGAGCCAGCCCACCGATCAGACTGTTGCGCAGGGCAATGACGCGATCTTCACCGTGGGCGCTTCCGGAACGCCCCCTGTTGGCTACCAATGGAAACACGATGGCACAAACATCGCCGGAGCAACCAGCTCCTCGCTCGTGCTAACCAACGTCCAATCCTCCCAAGCCGGAACCTATGCAGTGGTCGTGACCAACGCCTCCGCCTCCATCCCGAGTGCCAATGCAGTGCTCAATGTCGTAGTACCGCCTACGATCACATCCTCGCCATCCGACCAAACGGTTTCTGTGGGAGACAACGTCAGTTTTAACGTAGCCGCCTCAGGAACTCCTCCTTTGGCCTACCTGTGGCAGCATGATGGCACGAACCTTGCCGGAGCTTTCGGCACTACCCTCACGCTATCCAATGTACAGCCCTGCCAGGCCGGAACTTATGACGCGGTAGTCACAAATCTTGCAGGATCGGCCCAGAGCGATTCAGCCATGCTGACCGTGTGCGATGTGCCGGTAGTTGTCAGCCTAAGTTCCAATACCAATCCGTCCATTTTCGGCCAGATGGTCACTTTCACAGCGAATGTCACTTCGTGTGCAGGGACACCAACCGGGATGGTGACGTTCAAGGACGGCGGAACCAGTCTCGGCAGCCGTCCGCTGAATGGCAGTGGCCAAGCTTCCTTTAATACTGCATCCCTGAGCGTGGCCCCCCACTCGATCACGGCGGCTTACTACGGTGACGGCTGCTTCCTCCCAAACAGCTCGTCAGTGGTGACCCAAACTGTCAACCAATGCGCCACCACCGTTGACTTGAGTTCCTCAGCTAACCCAGCGCCCTTCGGCACGTGGGTGACCTTCACTGCCACTCCGAGCGCAATCCCTCCCGGCAGCGGCACTGCAACGGGCACCGTCATCTTCTCCAGCGGCACCAACACGCTTGGCACGGGCACTCTCTCCAGCGGTCAAGCCACTTACACTACCAGCGGGCTTCCTGTTGGTAGCGATCCCATCACCGCCAACTACGTCGGCGATGTGAATTTCCTGGGCTCGTCCGGCGCCATGACCCAGCAGGTTACCAAAGCCTCGACTACCGCGTCTGTGTCCTCGTCACTCGACCCCTCCATCCGGGGCGACTCGGTGGTGTTTAGCGCCTCGGTCAGCGTCGTCGCGCCGGGCTCCGGTACGCCCGCGGGCACAGTGATCTTCATGGACGGCGCAAGTCCTTTCGGAACAAACTTCCTGGATGCCGGAACCACGAGCTGGACAAACGCAGACCTGAGCGCCGGCATTCATTCCATCTCGGCTGTCTATAGCGGCACCAGCAATTTTTATGGCTGTGCTTCGGCGGGCTTGGGCCAGGTCGTCCACCAGACCAGCAACTCGGTCAGCAGTGCGACAACTCTTGCCGCCTCGCCCAGTTCCCCTTACTTCGGCCAGGCCGTCACCCTTTCCGCCACCGTCTCAGGAACCAACGGGACACCCACCGGCACAATAGTCTTCAGCGATGGCGCGACGGCGCTCTCTACCAACACCCTAGCGGCCGACGGCACGGCCAGTTTTACTCACGCAGGCTTTGTTGCAGGTAACCACACGTTTACCGCGGCTTATTCAGGCAATGCCACCTACGATCCAAGCACGGGCACCAACGTGTTGGCCATTCTCAAAACCGGCACCGAAACGCTCTTAGCTCTCAACCCCTTTCCACCCATCAGAGGCTCGAACAACACGTTCACGGCCACTATTACCGCCGCTTTACCCCCGCCCGGCCTGCCGCCAGGAATAGCCCCCACCGGCACCGTTGAATTGAAGCAGGCGCCGTTCCCATTTTTCCAAAACGGGGATTTCGAGAATTGGACATTCCAGCCATGTGACCCAGGCTATACTGGCACGACTCCTTACTTGGCGCCAGGATGGATTGAATCAGGCGACATTAACAACGCCTGGATTCAGGGCTGGGAAGTTCACTCCGGAACCTGGGCCCTCGAAGCGGCCGGGGACGATCCCGCTTACATCTCGCAGAAAATACCAGTTCTCGAGGGCCAAACCTACCAACTGAGCTTCTGGGCAAAAATAGGAGCCGGTGACACCAACAACCTTCAGGTCTTCTGGAATGGACAACAGATCCTTGACGCCACTAACCTGCCCGAGACCGACTGGACAAACATCCAGCTCGCCGTCCGGGCCCCGCTCTCCGTCCCAACCGAACTGAAGTTCGGATTCCGGAACCCGGCGGATTCCATCTACCTGGACGACATCACCTTCACCGGCCAATTTCCGACCCTGCCGACGCCCATTGACTTCACCGCAACGCTCGACAGCTCCGGTGTGGCCACCTTCAGTGCGCTAGATGTCGGCGCCGACCATGGCCGTTTCACCGCCAGTTATAGCGGCGATGCGAACTTCATCTCTTCGAGTACTGCCTGCTACTCATTCGATGTGCCTCCATCCATCGTCATCACCTTCCCTACCAACGGCCTAATACTGACGACTGATTCCAATCGAACCGTTAACGTGACCGTTAACGCTTCTTTCACTAACACCCCAGTCCAGACAGTCCTTTTCACCAACGAAGCCGGATTTCTGGGCAGTTCGTTGGCCACCCCCTTTAGCTTTGTCTGGACCAACGTCTCCAACGGCGGCCACATCATGACAGCTACCGCTGTGGACGCATTTGGGCTCGCCTCCACCGCATCCGTGAGATTCATCGCCACAGACGACTCGGATGGAGACGGGCTGCCGGACTGGTGGGAGCAATTATACTTTGGCCACTTGGGAGTGGATCCCAACGCGGACGCTGCTGGTGATGGCCTGACCAATTACGAGAAGTATCTTTTGGGACTCAATCCACTGGTTTCAATAGCGCCCCCACCCGGCGGAGGAGTCAATCTCCAGGTTTACACGCCACTAAAATAATAACTTTGTCGCGAACTTTGTCGCGAACTTTGCGCCCTCAAGCCGACGAGACTCACCCAGGAATTTCCCCCAAATAACCACCTCGAAGAACTATGCGAGAAACATTCTTTCGACCGCTCTCTATCATCGCCGCAGCCGGTCTTTTGTGCGCGGCCCCTCAATCCCACGCCGCCTCAGGCAACCTCTGCTCGACGAACATCACGCCTTCCATTACGAACGCCCCGCCAACATCTTTCGGATCATTTCCTGCCGGCCAATACCGCATCACCTACATCATGGGAGCGGTCAAAAACAGCGACACAGATGGCTGGGCGGTAAACGACCCCGCAGGCCCGCCGAATGGCTTCAAAGTAATCTTCACTTACCAGGGCATTATCGTGACTAATGACTTTCCCGCGCGTACAAACGCCTTCGACACACAATTGGAAGCCGAGGCGGCCAACGCAGGCCTTTCCATGGTGATCACCAACGACGGCGGTGACGTCAGCATGTATATGGACGATACGATGGACACGGACAACACGCCGGGCAACCCCAATCCCACTTTTCGAATCGAACCGGACTTAGGCAGAATCCGCATTACCCAGAATGGTGCCGAGGTGACAACCATTCCCGGAAAGTCCATCGCCCTCGCCCAGCCAACCAAGCCGGACGCCTTTCCTACCAATCTCTGGGTCTGGGCAATTGTCGGAACGAACAGCGACACAAGCGCCTCCGACACAAATGTGACGCTGGGTTGCACGATTGACTCCAAAGGCCAGATCATAGCCGGAGAAATCCCAGGCAGAATCACAGTGCGGCTGTCGCGAAGCGATAACACGAACTGCTGGATCGAGCAGGACTTGCAAATCGGTTGCACCGCCTGCGCCGACTGCGAAGAGCAAGTTGGCCTCGGTAGTGTGTCAGTCAGCATTAGCATGGGGCGCACCGCCTTTGGTCATTCCGCCGGTTTTTTCCAGATCTCCCAGGCCTATCCCTCAGCGGCCCTGGCGACGCCTCTCGCCTTGCAGTATTACACCGGCAGCCTCGGCATCAATGACGTGACGGTCACACGCACGAATGGCGTTGTTCAGAAGGTCATCACGCCTCAAATGTCCGCCATTGTGGTTACAAACTCGCCCTATCAATACCAAATTATCATCTACACAAACAGCACCCTCACCGGCGCCCCCAAAACCATCTGGACCATTCAAAATCCGGATGGCACAAGCCCCTTTGATCGCCTCTCCCTCACCAAGAGCAGCGCAGGAGTAACCAATGAGTATGATTACGCCTGGAATGCGACAGCGGGCAGCTGGTCCTTGACCACCCAGGGAGGCGCGCGCACCGAGAGCCGTTACAATGAGACCAACGGCCTCGTTCGCACCGAAACGCACCTCATTCAGGATGCCTCAACTGCCATCAAATATCAGGAAGTCAACACTTACCAGACCTTTCCCTGGGGCGAGGAACAGGTCGTGCAGGTCATTGGCGCAGGAAGTAACGCGCTCCAAACCACCTGGACTTTTTACACCAACTGGACCGATATAGGCAATTATCGGCAGTTATACCAAACGGTCACACCTGGCGGTCATTGGAAACGCTATTATTACGAGCCGTTCACCGGACGGCCCATTCGTAAGGTGACGCAATACCTCGATAACCCAATCCCCACCTCGACCACTCAGGAGGACGCCAATCGCGTAACGACCTACGCCTACTCCATTGATAGCGATGGAGCTACCAGCGAGTTCATCACCACGCTGCTCCAGGGCAGCCAAATCGCGTGGAGTTGGTCCCACACCGCTACCAATTACACCATCCAAACGGTCCAGCAAACACCCGATCCTGCCTATGGCCCCAGCCATTTGCTGACGACAATCACCTGGAAATACCTAACCCCGCCCTTCATCGGCGAGCCGCTCAAAACAGTGCAGTGGCCCAGTGGCCCCATGACCTCTTATTTCTACAAGCTCTCCTCCGACGGAAGCTTCCGCACCAACATCGTCAGCACCGGCAAACCTGACGGCGCCCTGCAGTACGTTGTGGACGGCATCAGGACGGTCACCGTTCTTAACCAGGCCGGCAGCCCTATTTCAGAGCAGTCGTTCGACGTCGCCTCGGGCCTATTGATTTCTTCCAAAGCCACCCTCGCCACCGACAGCCAGGCCAGGCCCACGCTGGTCCAGTATCTAGATGGCACCACTGAGCAGACCGTCTATGGCTGTTGCGGCGTCCAGTCATTCACCGACCGCGAAGGCATCCCCTCCACCTACAATTACGACCCTTACACAAAACAGGTAACCGACGTCACTCGGGCAGGCATCAGAACTCACACCGATTTCGATGCCGCGGGCAACCCCATTCAAACCACCCACATTGGCACCGACGGCTCCTCTATCGTCCAGGACGTTTCAATTTACGACACCGCCGGGCGGCGCATCAGTTCCACCCCCGCCGATAACGGCTCCGGCGCAAACCAGACTGTAACCTACTCAGAATACTTCGACTCCAACAATCATCGGGTCAACACCACAACCTATCCTGACACCGGCACGCGCGTTGAGACTCACTATCAGGACGGTTCCACGCTGAGCGTAACGGGAACCGCTGTTGCTCCGGCCCACTACAGCTACAGCCTCAGCACCAACTCGGGCAAATACGGCGAAGTTACCCGAGAAACCAAGCTGGCCGCGAACGGCGGGACTAACGAATGGACCGACACGTATCGCGACTCGCTTGGCCGGGCATTCCTGACCATCTATGCCGCCGCCGCGGGCGCGCCCTCGGCAAAAACGCTTTTCAACGACCTGGGCCAACAGATCAGCCAGAGCGATCCGGACGGCCTCACTACCCTGCTGCTCTATGATCCAAAGGGCCAGGCCGAGTACACCATCACGGACATGAACACCAACGCGCAAGTTGATGGCGCCGGTCCCGACCGCATCACCCGCACAGTCAGCGACGTGATCACCGATCACGACACAACCGTCAACCGAACCCGCACCTCCGTCTGGGCCACACCAGGAGTGGACGTCTCAAACCTGGTTTCCACGGCAGAGACATCCGCCGACGGTCTCCAAAGTTGGAGCATCATCTGGAACAATGGAGTCGGGACAACCAACTATCAGCAAACCGTTTATGACCCAGCCAACCAGCAGCGCGTCGTGGTTTCCGTGACCGCGGACGGCTCCTCCGCCGTCACCACGTACACCAACGGCTATCTCGCCTCCGTGGCCAGCTACGACTCACTTGGCAACCAGCTCTCGGCTATTGGCTATGGCCACGACCCTCATGGCCGGCAAATCACCGTGACCGACGCCCGCACCGGCACCACGACATACTTCTTCAACAACGCCGACCAAGTCGGTGGCGTGCTCAGCCCCGCTCCCGGCCCCGGCCAAAGCCCGCAAAACACCACAAACTTTTTCGATGTCATGGGCAGAATTTGGAAAACCACCTTGCCCGACAACACCAGCGTCACTAACGAATATTTTGTGACCGGCCAGTTAAAGAAAACCTACGGCTCCCGCACCTACCCCGTCCAATACGGCTACGATTCGCAAGGCCGCAAAATCACCATGACCACCTGGACAAACTTCGCTTCCGGCCAAGGCTCAGCCACAACTTCCTGGATTTATGACCAATACCGCGGCTTCCTCACCGGCAAGCTTTACGCCGACAACACCGGCCCCACCTACACGTGGACTCCCGCTGGCCGACTCCAAACTCGCCTCTGGGCCCGCGGAATTTGGACCACGAACACCTACAGCCCCGCCGGCGACCTCCTCACCGTCACCTATTCCGACTCCACACCGAGCGTCACCCTCACTCAAGACCGCCGCGGTCGCCAAACCGCAATCACCAAGGGCTCTCAAACTTGCTTGCTTTCGTGGAACGACCTCGGCCAAGAGCTCACCGAAGCCTGGATTGGATACCCTCTGAACGCCGTAACGAACACCACGACTTATGACCAGTTCCTTCGCCGCATCAATCTCGCGTCTTCCATTGGCTATCCGCTATTGGCTATTGACTATTCCTACGGCCCTGCGTCGCGACTTTCCACTGTCAGAAACGGTGCCCAGAGCTCCGTTACCTACGCTTACCTACCCAATTCCCCTCTCGTCCGAAGTCTCACCTTCCGCCAAAACGGTGCCGCAACGCTGGCCACCACCAAATCCTGGGACAACCTGAACCGCCTAAAAGGCACTTCCTCCGGCTCAGCAGCAGGTTTTGCTTTCGCAGCTAATTACGGTTACAATTCGGCTAACCAGCGCACCGGCTGGACAAACGTTGATAATTCGTACTGGGCTTGCAACTATGACAGTTTAGGTCAGGTGAACAGTGGCAAAAAATACTGGAGCGGTGGAACAGTTGTAGCCGGTGAGCAGTTTGAATACATGTTCGACGACATTGGCAATCGAACGAGCACAAAAAGTAGTGGCGATTCCTCCGGCGCCAACTTGCGCGTTGCCAACTACACAAACAACAGCCTGAACCAATACACGAGCCGCGATGTTCCCGGTTACGCAAACATTCTCGGCTCCGCCGATTCCAACGCCACCGTGACCGTTAATGGCCAGAACCCCTATCGCCATGGCGAGTTCTACCGCCAGGAATTGGCTATCGGCAATTTGCCATCTGCCATTTCCCAGCCAGTCACCAACTTCGCCTCCCTAACCACGACAAACGGAACCCTCACCTCCAGCAATTTCGGCAGCCTGCTCCTGCCCCAAACTCCCGAAACGTTTTCTTTCGATGCTGACGGGAATATGCTGGTGAATGGCCTATGGACGAACGCATGGGATGCTGAAAATCGCTTAATCGGAACCGCGAGTCCCGCCAGTGTGCCGGACGCCGCCAAGCGCAAACTGGATTTCACCTATGACTGGCAGGGCAGGCGCACACAAAAAATAGTTTCTACGTGGGCAGGGGGCTGGGCGCCGCAAAGCACAAACCGCTTCGTTTACGACGGCTGGAACTTAATCGGAATTTTGGACAACACGAACGGTCTGCTTTATTCCTTCACATGGGGACTCGACCTAAGCGGCTCTGAACAAGGCGCCGGCGGTGTCGGTGGTCTACTCTCGATGACGGTTCATGCGGGAACAAACGCCGGAACCTATTTCTACGTTTTTGACGGCAACGGAAATGTCATGGGACTCGTTAACTCCACGAACGGAGTCGGCACCGCACAATATGAATACGGTCCTTTCGGGGAGGTCCTCCGCGCCACGGGGCCACTGGCGCAGGTAAACCCATTCCTTTTCTCAACCAAATTTTGCGATTGGGAAACCGGACTTTACGACTACGGATATCGTTATTACGTTCCGATTACGGGTGGATGCCTATCTCGCGATCGCATTGAAGAGCTGGGGAGCTACAACCTGTATGGGTTCGCCGGAAACGATCTTGTAAACAGGGCCGACACGTTAGGATTGGCGCCCGCTGCCTTGCCTCCGTTGACTTGGCAAGGTCCGTACCTCAACTCGCCCGCGGCACTGGGCGAAGCTGGGGCCAGCGAGGCGGCTTCTCTGGGGGGTGGTCTTGCGGGGATCGGAGCACTTGGCATCGCCTTAGTAAATTACGATAAGGGCTGGCTCATGCAGGGCATTTACCAGGCCATGTATGATGCCAATGGCCTGCCCCGGCCCAGCGAATATCCCTACGGCCAAGAGGCCGTTGACCGATGGATCAATAGAAACTTGGAACCTGATTTTCTGAAACAGTTCCCGCGCGACCAGATCGAGGAGAACGCCCGAATGGAAGAAGAGCTTCTCCTGCTTGATAAAGTAGTGACCAGCGCCAAGAAGAGCACGGACGAGAAGACATGCTGCAAGTTCGACTGGAGTAGATTCCAACTGGGAGGTTGGCCCGAGCACGACGATTACGCCTTTAAGATCTTCGGCGTTCGGATGGAACTCATCGTCACCGCGCCGGACGGTGATACCGCGCGCTACGATGGTGGGTTCCAATATCCGAAACCCGTGACCGTGGCAGGGGAGGTGAAAACCCGCCGCCGATGGGCCTATAATCCGCGGGGAACCTGGAGCGGCTTACAGGAGAACATTTTCGGCAGAGACATGAGGCAGTTTCAAACACAAGAAAGGGTGGCGGCCAAATGTAAGCTTCAATACCAGATTCTTTTCAAGGAACCTCGTGGCTTCATCGGTTATTCTAGGGAAGCAGCCCAGTTCGCGCCTTTCATGGACTATAGGCCTTAGTCGAACCTTCTCATGGCGTTGGACCACCTCAGATGGAGGCAGACCGAAATCGTGCGCGGTGAAATGCTGCTCGATGCGCGAGTCTGCGAATTTGCATCGAGTCTTGAGTGCAGTTCTGTCCTTTCAGCCGAAAAACACGGAGTCTGGAGAAACGGCGGCGCCTTGTTTTACCACGATGAGATTCCAGGATTCGTGGAATCTCAAAGCTCGGGCCTTCCCGGTATTGGCTATCGCCTCCCGCACCCACCAATCCCACAGCTTTGGTTCATACCATCCTGCACTTTTGAGCAACTTTTAGATGCATCTCGTTTTTTTGGTTTTCCGAGCGAGAGTAAAGCCTACACATCTGATGCGGTATTTTCAGAAATAAAATCCTTTCTGACTGACTTCGACAGCCACAAGCGTTTGGCCATCTCCCAAATTCAGGACTCACAACTCATGCTCGACCTAGCAAGCCCGAGAGACCGCCTCGAGAGAGCAGAAGCGGAACGAATCAACCAGTTCAACAAGAAATGTTTCGGCGTGCGAGAGTTGGAGTGGGAGGAACGGGACAAGATCCAAAACTGGATAGCGAAGCGCTTCTTTATCATTGAGGCGGCATGATAACGTAATCAGCGCACCGGCTGGACCAGCGTTGATTATTCGTATTGGGCTTTCAGTTACGACAGCTTAGGCCAAGTGAACTCTGGTAAGAAATATTGGAGCGACGGAGCGCTCGTTGCAGGCGAACAATTCGGCTATCTATTCGATGACATCGGCAACCGACAAAGTACGCAGGTTGGCGGAGACTCATCAGGTGCAAATCTGCGGCAAGCCAACTAAAATGAACCTCACACGCCAACCAATGCAATCGTCGTGCCACAGTTTAGCCGCTGGATCAGCTTCTCAGCTACGAACGCTTCTCAAGCGAAGCGAAGCTCGCCTACTCTGACTGAACATCCAAGCGCCCTGCCCACCTCGTAGCGGTGTCCCGGTTAACGCGGGAAGGACATGGGAGATCTTTCACTCTGTTCCTTCCGGTCCGAACTTCGGTAATGGATGCGACTGCCCCAGCTATGTCAGCGCACATAATAAGTCACCGAGCCACCAACGGCAATTTGTTCTGCCCCCTCGCAGGACCCCGAACTCCTTGGTCGGGCACACCATCATAGTTTGACTTATTTTTTGCGCAGTACAAAATCTGTGCAATATTCACTCGATGAGCGTAGCAGACTGCTCGGCCCGGGCGCATTGCCCGCCACTCCAGCCAATTTTACCAATTTTGACTAAGTTTAAGCAATTTTGACTAAATTTGACCAAAAAAAGTTTTTCCCTGAGAGCCCTCACCTGGATTCTACTCGCTGAAAATTGGCTGAAACGGACCTCAATTGACGCTTCTTATCCGTGCTCATCCGCGTTTATCCGTGGTTAAAATTTCAAGTGTTTTGCTCCAGCTTTTCGGGCGTCTCCGGCAAGCGACCATAACGCGCGCCGATCCGCCCGTGCTCTTTGACATTCTAAATCGCTAACGGTCCTGTCCTGCGCGTCACCTCGATCCAGGCCAACGCCGACGAGGCGTCGGTGAGCGGACACCGGCGCCTCGTCCCGAAACTAAGTGCGCGTAACGGGTCGGTTACGGCTTGTAACGGCTTCCGTTACGGCTTTTTTGCGAAAAAAGCCCAGCAAAATGCGGCTTGTTACGGTGTTACGGCTTTTTCCCCCCTGAGGACAAACCCGGCTCCTCATATACAGCAGCCATATGGAATATGGAATGCATGGCCGTTTTGACGCTTTAACCTTTTGACGTTTTAACGTTTTAACTTCTTAAATGTCATAACGCCCGGACAAACCCCACCTGACACCCGACACGTGACACTTGATACCTGACACCTGACACCCCCATCCAAATCGCCCAGGGAACGACAGCCGACAGCAACGCAGAGCAATCCACAGCAGTTCAGCAAGCTCAGCACCCCACCCCCCGGGATCGTCATTCCGCACACCGCATTCGCCCGACTTTGGACCTTGAACTTTGACCTTGAACTCTGAACCTCGGACTAGGACTTCTTGTCGCGCCGGAGCATTGGCGCAGGCGGATGGACTTCGGACCGGCCTCTGGACTGCCCTTCACCAGCCAACCACGGCCTTCGGCGGACATCGAAAACGTTAAAATGGCCCAAAAGGCCGGTTTGTCCCATGTACCCCGCCCCCCCCTCCGATTTTGGCCAAAAAGGCCGG
>PSRM01000183.1 GCA_003176045.1 Verrucomicrobiota bacterium
TCGCCCAACGGCAAGTTCCTCCTGAGCGCCAGCGACGATAAGACTGCTAAACTCTGGGAGATGCCCGAGGATCGCGACCCACTCACCCTGAGGGGACATCGCAATTGGATACGGGCCGTGGCCTTTTCCCCGGACAGCCAGCGGATTATAAGTATAAGCCAGGACGGTCCAGCCAGGCTGTGGAACGCAACAACAGGCCAGCAACTCTTCACTCTCGAAGTGCCGGGCGATCAGTTCTATTCTGTTAGCTTTTCTCCAGATGGCCGCCGGCTCCTGACCGGCACGGGCAGCGCCGCCAATGTCGCGAAACTATGGGATGCGGATAGTGGCCGGGAACTCCTCACGTTCAAAGGAAATAAAGCCCGAGTCCGAGCCGTCGCCTTTTCCCCGGATGGCGCCCGGGTTCTCACGGGCAGCGGGGACGGCACCGTCAAGCTCTGGGACGCAACCAGCGGCCAGGAATTGCTGTCATTCTCCGGCTCGAACATCGAGGTTCGGTCTGCGGTCTTTTCCCCGGATGGCAGCCGAATTGCAACCGGCGGTGAGGACGCGATCGTGCGCGTATGGAGCGCTGTCAGCGGCCAGCAAGTCCTGACGTTTAAGGACCATGCAGTAATCCATTTGATCGCGTTCTCCCCGGACGGTCAGCGCATTGTCACGGCAACTGAAAATCAAACCGCCACGCTCTGGGACGCCGGCTCCGGACGGGAGCTCGCGGCCCTTGCCGGTCATAGTGGAGAGGTCATGAGCGCCGCCTTTTCCGCAGACGGTCACCGGCTGGTAACCGCCAGCACCGATCAGACGGTCAAGCTGTGGGACATGGACTTGGACTTCGGGACAGACAACCCCGCCCGTGAATTGCTCACGCTCAAAGGCCACACAGATATACTCGATTGCGTCGCCTTTTCCCCCAACGGCCAGCGGATCGCCGCCGGCAGCCGCGACCGCACTATCATGATCTGGCAAGCCGCCCTGCCCGAACAAGTCACCGCCTGGCACAACGAGGCCAACGCCCAGGCGCTGGATTTGCCGTCCGTCGAGAACCCGCGCAACCGGAAGAACAACTGAGTGAATGTTGAATATCAGACGCCGGGCACATCTGGATTGTGCCGTGGAGGCCTGCACATCGAAGGAGCTTAGTCGCCTAATCAACCTGGTCGTCAAGGGCTGGGTTGTTTCGCTTCGATTTATTTAATAATTGCGCAATTGTAGCGAGCAATGCTTTCGAATCGAATGGTTTGCGGAAGAAACCTGCAGCTCCTAATTCCTGGGCTTGCTGATACAAGCTTTTCCGGGAACTCGCAGTCATGAAAATGATTGGGATATCTGACAAATTAACATCTCTGAGTTCCCTGGCGACTGCAAAGCCCTCACCATAGGGCATGGTGATATCCATCAGGATCAGGTCAGGCTTTTGTCCGACCGCAGCCATATAACTGCGAAATGCATCCGGTACCGCGAGTACATTATAACCCGCGGCATCCAGCCTCACCGTCAAAGCCGTCGCTAATCGCTTGTCATCCTCGGCCAATAATATGGTTTTTTTCATGTCATTCCTTGATTGGTGAAATTACGGAAATAAGCTCGCCGGGCATCGCAAGCAACATTCGCGCCACTTCAAAATGCTATCCGGGCGCAAGTGGTCGGCTGAATAAGCCAAGCCACCCGAGTGGATGCGCGGGTTCGACGGTGGAAGTGAGTTATCCACACACAATTGTCTTATTTTTGGAAAGTGCGCTTTTTTGAACATTTAGGGAATAGCTGTGATTGAAACAAACCGAATGGCACAGCGATTGCTTTAGCTGTTTATCATTCGGACGGTCAGTTGAAATGCGATCAACGTCATCGAAAATGAAAACCCCGAAACGCCTCTTATTGCTCGAAGATGATCCGAACGATTACGAACTCATACGAAGGACGGTCTGGAAAGAATGGCCTGAATGTGAGCTTGTCCGTGTAAGCAGTCAATCGGGCTTCGAGGCGGCCCTTGCGCAGGGAGGGTTCGACGTGATTCTCTCCGACTACAACGTGCCTGCTTTCGATGGGGCGTCGGCCCTGGCGCTTGTCCGAACCCGCTCCCCGGAGCTACCGTTTATTTTTGTTTCGGGGGCCATCGGAGATGATGTGGCTGTTGAATGTCTCAAAGCCGGGGCGACCGATTATGTCCTGAAGGATCGAATGGCGCGGCTGCTGCCTGCGATTCGGAGGGCGAAACAGGAATCAGAGGAACGCATCCGGCGCAGAGCCGCGGAAAAGGAATCCGCCAAGAGCCACGAGCAATACCGCGATTTGTGCGAGAACGCTTCTGACTTGATTCAATTCGTGACCGCGGATGGCCATTTTACGTATGTGAATCCGGCCTGGAAGAAAACCCTTGGCTATGAGGAGGACGAAATCTCGAATTTGACGGTGACGAACATCATTCACCCCGATTATCACGCACAATGGCGGAAGCTGGCGCTCAATGCCAGTTCTGGTGATTTGCCTGAGACATGGGAATCCATATTTCTAACGAAATCCGGGAAAGAGATCCACGTTGAGGGCAACGTTGGGGCCCAGATTGCATCGAGCGAGGTAGTTGCTTTACGCGGGATCTTTCACGACATCACCGAGCGAAAGCTTGCGGCAATGAATCTGCAGCGTTCGGTGCGGCAATATGAGTCGCTGGTGAATTCCGTTGATGGCATCGTTTGGCAGGCTGAGCTGCCCAGCCTCCGATTTACCTTTATCAGCCAGCAAGCGGAACGACTCTTGGGCTATTCGGTGCGGTCCTGGATCGAGCAGCAGGATTTTTGGCAGAATCATATTCATCCCGATGACCGTGACAAAGCCGTCACCATTTGCCTGAAAATGGCGGCTGGCGCAAAACCTGAGAGTTTCGAATACCGGATGATCGCGGCCGACGGACGAGAGGTTTGGTTACGTGATATTGTGAATGTCCGCGCTGAAAAAGGCCAGCAGCTCCAACTTCAAGGCATCATGGTGGATTGCACGAGGCGCAAACGCGCGGAAATCGAGCGGCTTGAAAGCCAGGCGCTCAAAACCGGCATCCTCGAGGCCTCCCTGGATGCCATCATTGTCATGGATGTCGGAGGAACTGTTATAGAATTTAATCCGGCGGCCGAGACGACCTTTGGTTATCGGCGATCGGAAATCATCGGGCAATCATTGGCTGAAAAGATCATCCCGCCAGATCAGCGGGCCCGGCATTGTGAGGGCATCAAAAACTATCTCAACAACGGGCGCGGCACTGTTCTGGGCAAAAGAATCGTAGTTCAGGCCATGCGCAGCAACGGGGAGGAGTTTCCGGCCGAAATGGCCATTGTTCCCCTGCGCTTGTCCGATCGCACGGTCTTTACGGCCTATATTCGCGACATTACCAAACGAAAGCGCTCCGAACAAGCGCTTCGCCGCGCGCAGACAAAACTTAAGCAGTCCAACCAGTATCTGCTGCGACAAAATCAGGAAATTCAGAATTTTTATCACACCCTTTCGCACGAACTTAAAACACCCCTGACCTCGGCGCGGGAATTTGTTTCTATCGTGCTTGACGGGCTGGCGGGCCCGCTCACTGAGAACCAAACAAAATACCTGAATATCAGCAAGGATAGTTGCGACCAGATGCGCGTGTGTATAAACGACTTATTCGACGCAACACGTCTTGAAACCGGGAAACTTCCACTGGAGTTAAAACCCGTTTCGCTCTCGAATCTCCTGCCCAAAGTGGTAACGCTGATTGGCCAGGCCGCTTCCGAGAAAGAAATTACCCTTGAGTGTGAGGCGCAGGCTGATTTGCCTGAAGCGCTTCTGGACGAAACCAGAATCACGCAGGTGGTCACAAACCTCATCAGCAATGCGCTAAAATACACCCCGCCTGGCGGAAAGGTCGTCGTAAAGACCGCGGAGGTCCCAGGACGGCCTGAACTCCTGCAGGTTTCGGTGAGCGACAACGGTTGTGGAATCGCTCCGGAAGAACAGGAACGGATTTTCGATCGTCTGTATCAGATCAAGGCCGGCGACGCAGCCACACAGCAGGGTGTAGGTTTGGGACTGTACCTGTGCAAGGAACTGGTTGAATTGCACGGAGGGACCATTTGGCTCGAGAGCAGGCCTGGAAAGGGGAGCACATTCTCCTTCGTTCTCCCCAGAAATGGAAAGCTGGCCACACAATCTGATATTCTCGTTATTGACGACGACGCGGACATGAATGAGATGCTGCGTCTTTTGTTAAGCAATGAGCAGTACAATGTTCGCACCGCCCTGGACGGACAGGAAGGACTTCAAGAAATCAAACGCCAAAAACCGGACGTCATTATCCTGGACCTCGTAATGCCCAAACTGAATGGGCCTGCAACCCTGCAGGAAATTCGCAGAATCTGCGATCAGGTTCCGATTATCGTGCATACCGGATTTGCGGGCGGAGATCTTATGAAAGAGGCCTTCAGGTTTTCGCCATTCACGTTACTGGCAAAACCATCCTCTCCCGAGCAGATCATTGAAACCGTTCGGAAGGTGAACAGGGCCTCGGAAACGCAGATCTGGAGCAAAAATCAACTTGTACCCCAAAACAGCTCGAACTGAATTATGCCGTGCAATACATGTCAACAGACCAATGGGACAGTTGCCCAGTCACAGGCAACCCCTGGCAAAATGATTCTGGTTGTCGAGGACGATCCAAGAATCGCCGAGGCCTACGCCATAAGGTGTGAAAGCGCCGGTTACCAGGTGCGCACTGCAGTCAACGGTGTCAGCGCCGTTCTATATTCCCAGGAAGAACGGCCGGATCTCATCATAATGGACGTCTGGATGCCTGCTGGGATTGGGCTGTCAGTGGCCCAGCGGTTGAGAAGTTTAGGACTCGCGGATGTACCCATCATTTTTGTTACCGCCAGCAAGCTGCCCGGCCTCAGGCAAGCTGCGGAGAAACTCGGGGCGGCGGGTTTCCTGGAAAAGCCTGTTGACGCAAATTCCTTATTGAAACTCGTGGGCGACGTCCTTGCCCCATCTCATTGATCCACTCCCCAAGAACCTTGTGACGTTCTAATTAAACATGAAAAAAATACTAATAATCGAAGACGATCCAAAAATCGCGTTCGCTCTGAGCGTCCGCCTCAAAGCGCAAGGCTACTCTACCTGGACGGCAGAGGATGCAGTCAGCGGGCTGCGTCTTGCTGTGCAGAACAAACCGGACCTGGCAATCATCGATATTACGCTGCCGGGCGGAAACGGCTTTTCTGTTGCCGAGCAGCTTAACAAAATGCCTGAAACAAGAGGGATTGCCCTGATTTTCGCCACCGCGACACAGGATGCGGCCTTGCGTCGAAAAGCCATTGATCTTGGAGCGCGCGGTCTCATTCGCAAGCCGTACGAGGCGGAGACGCTCGTGCAATCCGTCAAAACCGTGCTCGAAAAACAGGAGTTCTTGCACGGCGATGTGCAATATTTAACGTCCACCCCCGTCGCCAACAAGAAAACGGGACCCCGGAAAATTTTAATCGTCGAAGATGACGAACAAATCGCCCTGGGCCTTGCTGTGCGAATGCAATCTGCCGGATACGAAACGACGGTTGCTCATGATGCCATTGCTGGCCTCAGGAAGGCAGTGGAGCAACGGCCCGATCTGGTGCTCCTGGATATCTCCATGCCGGCAGGGGATGGCTTTGGTGTGGCTGAACGCATCCAGTTGAGGATTCCAGTCCCGATTCCCATAATTTTCCTGACCGCCAGCAAGAAAGCGGACCTGCGCAAACGAGCGGAGAACCTGGGAGCTATTGGCTTTTTTGAAAAGCCTTACAGGGCGGAGGCTCTTCTGACTGCTGTCCAACGCGCCCTTAACTAAAGCAGCAAACCAATCAGAAAACTTGAATGACCGGGTCCTATCCAGTGGTCCGGCCCGAGCATCGGCTTCGGGCGCAAGGGCCGTTTGCAGGCTTGTCCTGCCATTCCGAAGAAGCCGAAAGAGAAATAGCTTATCTCCGTCGCCACAACAGCACCATGCGCCGGCTCGTCAACGCAGTTCAAGAGCTTTCGCTGGCCCGCAGCATCGAGACAGTGATGACTCTGGTTCGCACCGCCGCCCGCGAAATGACCGGGGCTGACGGCGCCACTTTCATACTGCGCGACGGCGACAAATGTCATTACGCGGAGGAAAGCGCCATCGCCCCTCTCTGGAAGGGCCAGCGCTTTCCGATGTCCGCCTGTATCAGCGGTTGGGCTATGTTGAACCGGCAGTGCGTCGTCATTGAGGATATTTATGAAGATCCTCGCATCCCTGTGGACGCCTACCGACCGACTTTCGTGAAAAGCCTGATCATGGTGCCGATCCGGCCGCAGGACCCTCTCGGAGCTATAGGCATTTACTGGGCCCAGCATCATTTGGGAACACCTGATGAGGTGGAGACGCTGCAGGCGCTTGCCAATACGACCGCCGTCGCCATGGAAGGCATCAAGCTCTATGATGAGATGGAACAGCGGGTGAAGGAGCGCACCCTGGCGCTCGAAGCCGCAAACCAGGAATTAGAAGCCTTTTCTTACTCTGCCTCCCACGACCTCCAGGGACCCATTCGCAGAATCATGTGTTTCATCGGCCATTTAACCGATCGTTGCGGCGATAGCCTTGACCCTCAGTCAAAAGAAGATTTTCGGACAATCTCCCGGCAAGCCGGGCAGATGAGCGCCCTGGTCAATGATCTGCTCAAGATGGCCAGGCTCGCGCGAACGGAAATGTATTTTGAGAGAGTTGATTTAAGTTCGATAGCTCACGAAGTGGCGGCAAATTTGCGGAGAAATGAACCCACTCGCCACGCGCAAATAATAATCCAGGATGATCTGGTCGTTTGTGGCCACTCCAATCTCCTGAAGAATGTCCTCCAGAATCTTCTTTCAAATGCCTGGAAATATACTTCCAGGCTCAATGAGCCCGCGCGAATCGAATTCGGCAAGGCCGGCCAGCCGGGTGGGTCGTCCGCTTTCTTTGTGCGCGACAATGGCACGGGATTCGACCCGGCTTACGCCAGGAAATTGTTCATCCCGTTCCAAAGGTTGCACAACGCATCTGAGTTTCCGGGCTCTGGTGTTGGCCTGGCGACAGTCCGGCGGATCATCGAGCGGCATGGCGGAAGAATTTGGGCGGAAGCAAAAGTCCATCAGGGGGCGACCTTCTTCTTTACCCTCCCGTCGCATGATCAGCTTCAATCCAGTGCGCAAGCGTCCGCGGAAGTTCAGAGAAGCCCAATAACTTGAAACGGGCGGCGGAAATCGGATAGTCGAATTGTGGGCACTGCCAGTTCGGAAATTCAAACTTGCATTGCCAGGCTTGAAAGTCGATTTTGAGCGGGCTTGCATTGGGCGCTTGGCGCAGTGGTTAGCGCGTCTCGTTTACACCGAGTAGGTCGGGGGTTCGAGTCCCTCAGCGCC